>DASVGM010000570.1:0-2801 GCA_036379555.1 Pirellulales bacterium
ATGCCTGGGAAGAGTATCGCGCGCTCGACCGCGCGACGAACGACTGGCGGCAGGATGATTTTCCCAGCTTTGTGCGGAACAATCCGTATGACAACCAGGGCAACGAGCTCGAGCAGCCGTTTGACGGCGGCGAATTCCTCGCCCTGTTGCGAGAAAAAACGCGCGTGGTCAGCCACCAATTGCCGCACGCCCTGCGCGGGCGCTTGTGCGACCGCCTACAAGAGATCGACGGCTATCTCTCAGAGTATGTCCAGGCTGGAATCGAGCGAGAAAGCCACCAGAAGAGCGAAAAGCTCGAACGCGAGCTGAAAGGTTACGAGGATCTATGCCGCTGACTTGGAAACTGACCATCAACGACGCCCGGCTGCATGTGGGAACGCTCCCGCACCAAAGCACCCACGACGACATGACTCGGCCGAAATTGATCGCGGCCAAGGAATTCGTCTTGATCTTTTCGTGGCCGGCGGAGCTCTCTTTTTTGTCAATCGAGGCCCAGGCGGCCGACAAGGGCGGCGGCCAGCCTGTGCGGCTCAGCTCGCGGGAGGAAGACTTTCATGCCGCTCTCGCCAAGACCGGCTGCGCGCCCTTCGATTTTTCTCAGGCTGACGGGTATACGTTTTTGGCGGGAGTGGTTGCTCGCGGGCACCAGATGCATCTGACGGTATCGCTGAATACCGACGATCCGGCCTTCGCTAAAAGAATCCAGGGCGACGCGATCGAGAGTTTGCTACTGGATGTCGGCATCAACTATTGGCATGGTCCGCAAACCGAGGAGGGCTTGTTGCAAGTTGAGGTTCGCGGCGCGAGACAAGCGCCGCCCTATTCGGGCTTCCTGGCGCTCGATTTGGGCAACACCAGCAGCGCGCTCTGCGCGCTCGACGTGGCCGCCGATTCTTCGCACGATTTGCGCATGCTGCCAAGTGTGGAATACGGCGCCGCCGCGGCCGCGCGGTTGACCTCCGCCGGCGATTCTTTGCCGTCGCGCGTGCGCATGGACGACGTCGATCTCGACAGCCACGAACCGCTCGGTGAAGAACTGCTGAACCGCCCCGACGCCTTCGTCTGGCGCGTGGGCGACGAAATCACGGGCGCCAACGCGTACGCCGACGGCGTTGTGATCGGGCCAAAACGGCTTTTGACGCGCCGCGACGACGTGCCTTTGGAACTGGGCGTCAAACGCCGCCGCGGCAACGGCCGGCGCGAGACGCTCCGCCTGCCCAACCGCTTGCCGGCGGAATTGCTCATGTGCCGCATGTTTCAGGTCTTTCAGACGATCACGAAAGAGCGGCCGCAACGGTTGGCGATCACCTATCCCAGCTCGTATTCGAGTTGGGAACTGGCGCAGTTGCGCGAGGCGGTTTGCCGTGCGCTGTTGCGCGCTCAGTGGCGCATTGACGAGTTGCACACGGCGCAGCGGTTGATCGCGCTGGAGCTCGACGAAGCTTCCGCCGCCGCCTTTTATTTTTTGCACAAGCGCATCTTCGAGGTGCCCGGCGCGCTCTACCGTTTGCGTTATCTCTATCCCGAAGGCTTCAACCTGCTGCTGTATGACTGCGGCGGCGGCACCACCGACATCGCACTGGTCCGGGCGAAAGCGTCCGATTCGCAAACGCTTGACGTGCAGGTGCTGGGCCGCGGCGGCATGCGAGACTTTGGCGGCGATGACATCACCGAGGCGGTATTTCATCTTTTGAAAGCGAAACTGGCACACCGCCTTCAGGCAATGCTGGACGGCCAGCAACGCCAACGGCTGCCGGCACTTCCCAGAAGCCCGGCCGAATGGCCGGCTTGGTTGCGAGCGAACGATGACACGGTCGAGGCGCTGGTGCCCACACGTTTCGATCCGGGGAGCCAATATCAGGCTGAGAAATCAAAGCAGACGAACGCGGCCCGGCTCTGGGAGCGGGCGGAAAACGCCAAAAAAGGCCTGATTACGGCGAGCAGGCCCTATAGGACCGACGAGAAGAAGGACGGCCTGACTGACAATCTCAAGACGCAGCACAAGCTTAGCGGTCAACAAGAACAGGAGCTGGCCGCGGCCATTGAAATTGATGTCAAAGACGTCAATGAACTGGTGTGCGGCCGCATCCGCGAAAGCGTGCGGCGATGCAACAGCCTGATTCAAGAGTGTTTGCTCGCCGCGGGCGGGCAAGTCGATTGCGTTTGCGTGGCGGGCAACGCCTCGCGCTACCCGCTCATTCAAGAGACGCTAAAGCGCGACATCGACGCGGCCCTTTGCGAACGGCTGGGCGACGACGACGCCAGGTTGCCGGAGTATGAACGTCGCTACGTGTTTGTGGAGCACGATCTCAAGCACGCCGTCGCCAAAGGCGCCGCCTTGGCCTTGATGCGCCGCAATGTGTCGTCGGGGGCGAAACTGATTTTCGACAGCCATTTGAGCGAAAGGCTGCCGTTTGATATCGGCCATCTCCACGCGCCCGGAGGCACGCACAACTTGTTGTTCGCCGAGGGCGAGATGTACGCGCAATTGCCCGAAAAGACGCTGCCGGCGCCGCCGCTTGCGGAGGGCCGCCGTGATGACGGCCGTGGAAATGAGCCGCCGCAACTGCTCTTTCTCGACCACCGCTGGCCCGGTGAAAAGTACAGCCGCTTCCTGCAATTCGAGTTTCCCCGCGGCATCGATCATGAGGTGACGATCGCCTTCGACCCGCGCAAGCACGAGTTTCTCGCCGACGGGCGGGTGTGGCCGCAACGGCGCATTTCGCCCGATGTTTATCGCGCTCCCGAGCAGCGCGGCAACCTGCGCTATCGCCCGGAGGGCGACGTCTAATGACCGCCGC
>DASVGM010000571.1:0-4563 GCA_036379555.1 Pirellulales bacterium
CGTAGAAAGGCCGACCTTATCCAAGCCCCTCAAACATCGCTTCCACAAACTGGTCGGGCACAAACGGGGCGATGTCTTCGGCCTTTTCTCCCACGCCGAGGTATCTCACCGGTAATCCCACCTGCTGGCGAATGGCGACAATCACACCGCCCTTCGCCGTGCCGTCGATCTTGGCCAGCATGATGCCGGTGCAACGAACCGCCTCGGTGAAATGCCGGGCCTGGCTGATGCCGTTCTGACCGGTCGTGGCGTCGAGCACCAAAATCACTTCGTGCGGCGCCGCGGCGATCTGCTTGCCGAGCACGCGGTGAATCTTGGTCAGTTGCTGCATCAGGTTTTGCTGCGTTTGCAAACGGCCCGCCGTATCGACAATGCAAACGTCGGCGTTCGTCTCCAAGGCCCGAGCCACGGCCCGATGAGCGACACTGGCCGGATCGCCGCCCGGCTCGCCTTTGACCAGATCGGCTCCCAAACGGCCCGCCCAGACCGTCAGTTGCTCGACCGCCGCGGCGCGAAACGTGTCGCCCGCTCCCAACACCACCCGTTTGCCTTGTGAAGTGAAAAGCTGTGTCAGCTTGGCGATGGAAGTGGTTTTGCCGGCCCCGTTCACGCCGGCCACCATAATCACCGTCGGACCTTCCGCCGCCAACCGGATGGGAGCTTCGTCCTGCGCGAGTAAATCCCTCAACTTCTTCTTGACCGCCGTCAACACATCGGCCAGATGGACGACGCGGCCGCGGAACTCGCCGCGCACGTCGGCCACGATCTGCTGCGCGGATTGCACGCCCATGTCGGTCTTGACCAGGATCACCAGCAGTTCGTCGAGAAAGGTCTCGTCGACCAGGCGGCCCGCGGACTTGAACAGATCGCGAACGTCGGTATTCAGCAACCGGCTGGTCTTTTGCAGGCCGGCTTTCAGTTTGTCGAACAGACCCATGCTAATGATCTCGTTGTTTTTCCAGGAAACGGTCGAGAATGCCGTTGACGAACTGAGCGGACCCGCCAGAACCGAACCGCTTGGCCAACTCGACCGCCTCGTTGATGGCCACACGCGCCGGCGTATCGGAATAGAGAATCTCATAAGCCCCCAGCCGCAGCACGTTGCGATCGGTGGTGGCCATGCGGCCGAGGCTCCAATGGTCGGCCATGCGATCGAGCAATTGATCGAGCTCGCCACGGTTGCGGCGCACCCCGGCCACCAGCGATTGCGCGAAAGCCACCAGTTCCTCAGCCTTGAGCCGCGCGCGCAGAAACTGATCGGCCTGGGCGGGGTTGCCGCCCGGATTCAGGTCGTCTTGAAAGAGAACCTGCAAGGCCACTTCGCGTGCTCGACTGCGGCGGGACATTTAGAGGGTTCAGGGTTCAGGGTTCAGGGTTCAGGGTTCAGATGAGGGATGAGGGATGAGGGATGAGGGATGAGGGACGAGGGATGAGGGAGGGCCGGAGATTGTCACGTGAAGGGTTAGTGTGATGTGCGATGCCCTCACCATCGCTCTCTGTAGGGAACGCCCTCAGTGGCGTTCCGCGAAGCGGAAGCGGCGTCGTTTCGTAACGCCCGCAACCAGAATGCACCAAGCTCCCCGCCGATACCTTGTTTTAGTGGCCGTGCGGTAGACATCCCTCATCTCTCATCTCTCATCCTTCATCTCTCATCCCTCATCCTTCATCTTTCATCCGCTCAAGCAAATCAACCATTTCCAGCGCGGCGGCGGCGCACTCCGCGCCTTTATTGCCTACGTTGCCGCCGGAACGATGGATCGCCTGCTCAAGGTTATCGCAGGTCAAAACGCCAAACAGCACCGGTACGCCGCTCTCAACGCCAATACGGGCTAACTCACCGCTCACCGCACGGTTGATGTGCTGGTCGTGAGTCGTTTCGCCGCGAATCACCGCGCCCAGGCAAATCACCGCCGCATAACGACCCGTGCGCGCCTGACGCGCCGCCACCAGCGGAACCTCAAACGCCCCAGGCACCCAGGCCACGTCGATCTCGTTGTCGGCGATACCGCTGGCCCGCAACACCTCAAGCGCGCCGGCTAACAACCGTGTGGTGATCGTTTCATTATAACGCGCGACGACAATTGCAAAGCGCCCGCGACCGTCGCCCGCTCGGCCTGCAAAAATATTTGGCATAACTTGTCAAAAGGCGGCTGGGGTAACCAGCCAAATTCAACGCTCCCAAACGAACTGCGGCGCCATCAAAACAATGCCTTCCGCCCGTAGCGTTTCCAGGTGGCGCAGCGCCGTCAGCACCGCGCGGGTGCGCGTCGGATCAAGCCCGTTTAAGTAGGGTAAGGCCATTGTCAACAATGAGTGTGAGGGCAGAGCGGCGCCCAGCGACACATGGCGCGTGTCGTCTTTTGGCCCTTCGGCTCCTTCCAGCAGACTCTCCAGGAAGTTCTTCGGTTCGGGCACGACGCGGATTTCGTACTCTTTCATCTGCGCCTTGTCGGCCGCGAAGTGAAGGGCGTCGTCCAGGGTGCCAATGCGATCGACCAGCCCCAGGTCAAGCGCTTGTCGGCCCGTGTAAACCCGGCCGCCGGCCAGTTCGTCAATTGGCTTTTTGAGCTTGTTGCCGCGGGCCTCGCTGACATGGCCTTTGAAAACACCGTAGATTTCGTCCATCCAGGCTTGCATGCGCGTGCGTTGTTCGGGCGTAAAGACCTGCATGGAACTGAGCATGGAGGCATTGGCGCCGCGCTGGTAACCTTTCCATTTGATGCCGAGCTTTTTCCAAAGATCGTTCGTGGAGAGTTTGCCGCCGACCACGCCGATGGAACCGGTCACGGTCGATTCATCGGCGAAAATCGTGTCGGAGCCGCAGGCGACATAGTAGCCGCCGCTGGCCGCCACGTTGCCCATTGAGACAACGAGGGGTTTTTTAGCCCGCACACGTTTGGTGGCGCCGAGAATAATCTCGCTGGCCGTGGCCGAGCCGCCGGGCGAATCGATTCGCAAGACAACGGCCTTGATGGTGTCGTCCTCGGCCGCCTGGTCGAGCGCCTTGCGAAGCGGCGTGCTGGCGGCGACCTGTTCGGTTTCGCCCAGCAGGCTGCCCTCGATGTCGCCGAGGGTGATCGCGCCTTCAACGTAAACGATGGCGATCGAATCTTTGTAGGACTTTTTCTTTTTCGCCCCGCCGAGCAGTTCCGCCCAAATGTTGAACGCGGCCAGCGGCGACGATAGATCGAGCTCGGTCGCGGATTTTTGACCATATTTATGGTTGAAGCGGACGGTCTCGCCGAAATCTTGCTTAATCGCCGCTTCAAACGCCTCTTTTTGCTCCACGGCGTCAATCAACCCGGCCTCCTCGGCCTTGGCGGCCGAATATGGGCCGCCATCCACCCACGCTTTCGCTTTGGGCACGTCCACGCCGCGCCCTTCGGCGATCAATTTCAACTCGGTATCAAAGCGGCCGTCGAGCAGCCAGTTTTGCATTTCCTCGGCCTGCGGGCTAGGCCCTTCTCGCATGAACATTTCGGCCGCGCTTTTATAGTCGCCGCAAGTGAGGAAGTCGGGCTGAACGCCCAGTTTGTCGAGCAGCCCGCGCAAATAGGGCGATTCGCCATAGAGTCCGGTCAACCAAAGATCGCCCGTCGGCACCAGGCTCAAGCGATCGACGCCTGCCAACAAGGCGTAGTCGCTCATCGACAGTTCATCGGCATGGGCGTAGACCTTTTTGCCTTTCTCGCGCAGCCGTAACAAGGCCTGCCGGATTTCTTCCGACTGGGGCGCGGACGGGTGCGAACCTTCCAGCGACAGCACAACGCCTTTCACCGCGTCGTCGTCAGCGGCCTTGTTCAATCGCGCGATCAGGTCTTTCAGTGATACCTGATGTTCCAGCCCTGAAAGCAAGCCGCCCTCGCGCGGGGTTTCGATAATCCCGCCGCGCAGACGAAATACGGCAACCGTAGCTTTTGACCGCGCGGTTTCCTTTTCGGCCTTTTTATCTTTGCGGCCGGCATCGGTATCTTTGGCGGTGGCCAGAGATGTCAGCGCCAGGCCGCACGCCAGCAGTGCCAATCCCGCCAGCTTGATGGTAGCTCGCATCGGTTCGTATCTCCCAAAACGCATAAAGGTCATTAAGTGTCATTCGCCAGAGACTTCATAATATACCGGCAATCGTCAAGAACTCCAAATCAAGCGCGGTTATCGCCGGGCGGTGTGCCGCTGAGCCATCAACCGAGGGCGCTGACGCGCTGTACCGTCAACGCCGTGCGAGATACAATGCAAACTATGACCGTGCAAACTTTCCGCGATCTTTTGACCAAACGGCCTTTTCAGCCTTTTCGGCTCGTGATGTCCAGCGGGCAAACGCACGAGGTCCGTCACCCTGAAATGGCGTTTTTAACTAAGAGCGACATTCTGGTGGGAGTCGATGATGACGACGATGGCGTTCCGGCGGCATTTCGCATTTGCTCGCTGCTGCATGTAACCGCCATCGAACCTGTCGGCTCGCCGGCGACCGGCCCCTAGCAGCCGTGAACGGCGCACCACCAAAATGGCGCCCGTCCGCCCGCCTGATTATACCGCGCACGGGCAGGAATGAGACGTTTTCACGCG
>DASVGM010000572.1:0-4189 GCA_036379555.1 Pirellulales bacterium
CGGCTCGGCGAGCCGCCCCACAATAGCGCCGCCAGACGGCTCGGCGAGCCGCCCCACAATAGCGCCGCCAGACGGCTCGGCGAGCCGCCCCACGAAGACGTCGCCGCCTGTATCCGGCTCGCGAATCGCCCGCAGCAGCGCACTGGTTGAAATCCCGCCGCGATGGCTCGTCGTGCGAACGTGGCCGCCGTAAGACTCAACGATGTGACGCCCAACGATCTCGTTGAGCGCGTACGCGCCCCCTTTGACAAGCACGTCGGGGCGGATGCGCTCCAGCAACCGGATGGGCGTAGAGTCATTGAAAAGGACGACGAAATCGACGCACTCGAGCGCCGCGAGCATTAGCGCGCGGTCTTGCTCGTTGACGACCGGCCGCTCCGGTCCTTTCAGCCGGCGCACGCCGGCGTCGGAATTGACGGCCACGATAAACAGATCGCCCATGCCGGCGGCCTCTTGCAAATGCGTTACGTGCCCAACGTGCAACAGGTCGAAACAACCGTTGGTAAAGACGATGGTTCGTCCGTCGCGGCGATGGCGGGGGACGTGCGCCAGCAGTTCGTTCAGCGAAACAATTTTCGACTTCGTATCGCGATTCGCTTTCATTTCAGGCATAGGCGGTTTCCTCCTGATAGGCGAGCGCGCCGCCCTGGTAATACAACTCGATCCGCCGAATGACGTCTTGCGGCGTAATCATTTCCATGCAAAACGGTATTTTGAGGTCGGGCCGCACCTGGACGGGCTTCACGCAAAGGTCGAAATCTTTGGGGTCGCCGTCGCCGATCGGCTGGCAGCGCGATTTCCAGCAGCCGCCCGTTTGGCAGCAATCCAAGGCGCCGTTCACCGAAATGAACTGGTGGTAGGGATACGCTTCCCAGTGAGGCGGCTCGCGTCCGCCCGCCACCACCACGCAGGCGCGGTTTGGCGGCCGGCCGGGCTTCATCTCGACCGCCGCCGCCAGATGCATGGCGAAGGTCACGGGGCAGAGCACGCCCACGGCGTGGTACATCAGGCGGATGAACTGCCGCGTATCGGTCTTGCCGATCAGGTTGATCACGCCCTTGAGCGGCGGGTGCCAATGGCAAGCTTCGCCGCACTGCACGAATTGAACGCGGTCTCTGAAGTGGTCGATCACCTCTTGGTAGTGCGTCCACCATTTGCAGGTGAAATCCCACTTGCCGCCGGCCATCACGATCCAATAGTCGCCGGTAAAGCCGCTTTCTTCGACCTGCGAAATCCAACCTTTTTCTTCGCCGGACAGGTGAATATCGCCCTTGAACTGCGTCACGGGAATGCGCACGCCCAACCGGTCTTCCAAAAACCGGTGAAAGCCGTGGATGAAATGATAAGGGGCGGTATTGCTGGTGTGGATCAGCGGATAGCGGCAGTCGATGAATTCGACGCCATTGGCGCCGTCGGCAATCGGCGTGATATGCGGGTTGTTTTCCCAGATGGCCGGGGCGGAGGTTCGCACGTCGGTCTTGAATCGGCCGGGGTGAGCCGCGTGCAAATCGCGAACGGCGGCGGTGAGCATCATCACATCGCCGGGGCTCTGGAACGATTTAAGAACCAAACGCCGCATCGCCACCCTTCTCCGCACGGGCACTGGGCTTCGGGTACGAAACCCTCAGCGACCAAAGTCGTCGGCAACATCGCCCGGAGAGAAGCCACGGCCGAGTGCCGCAGCTTGCCCCCGTCTTTGCCCGTGGCGGAATAAATCCTTCGGAACTTTTAGAAGCAAGCAGAACGGAACGATGGTCGCAATGTAGCGATTCGTCGCGCCCATTGCAAGAATGGGGCGAGAAGATTTTTTGCGAGGGAGGCGTCATCGCGGGGGGCGTATCGGCGCCGCCTTCTCCAAAAACCGGCCTGACGATCCGCCGACAGCCTGAGCGGTTGTAAAACGAAAGTTGTCGCCACGGCATTGCCACGCTAAGTTAACACGGACAGGCGCGAGAAAACGCTTGGTCTTGCGTACGGAGTTGATTCGCAGCGATGAAGAAAAAGAAGAACGCAATCGCGGCCGCCCAAATCATTGAAATTGTTCGCGGAACGCCCGCGCACAATCTGCCGCCGGGCTGGTGGAAATGGCCGGCGGCGATCGAAGCGCATCAAATGCTCGCGCGCGAGTTTCTCGCGCAGTTGCCCGCGTATCCCGCCGAGCGGTTCTCAGGAAGGGGCATCGTCGTTTGCGCCGGCGGCCATTGCCACTTTACGAACGCTTGGGTCTGTCTGCGAATGCTGCGCCATCTTGGTTGTGCGCTGCCGGTTCAGTTGTGGCATTTTGAGGGCGAAGTCGACCGCCACATGGCGAGGCTCGTCGAAAGGTTTGGCGCCGAGTGTATTGACGCCAGCCGTGTGGCGCGGACGCTGGCACGGCCGCCGCGCATTTTGAACGGTTGGGAGCTGAAACCGTTCGCGATACTGCACTCTTCCTTTCGCGAAGTTCTGCTGCTGGACGCCGACAACGTGCCCGTCATTGACCCGGAATTTCTTTTCTCCACGCCGGAATACGGCGAGTATGGCACGATCTTCTGGCCCGACTTCCACCGCATGGAGCGCGAGCGGCCGATGTGGCGCGCGGCCGAGGTGCCGTATCGCGACGAGCCGGAGGTGGAAAGCGGGCAGATTGTGCTCGACAAGTCGCGGTGCTGGCGGGCGCTGAATTTGGCCATGCACTATAACGAGTATTCCGATTTTTATTTCAAATACATTCACGGCGACAAATGTACTTTTCAGTTCGCTTGGCCGCGCGCCGACACGCGCTATGCGATGCCCAGCCGGGGCATTCACGCGCTGGACGGCACCATGTGCCAGCACGATTTTGATGGCAGGCGCGTTTTCCAGCATCGAAACATGGACAAGTGGATGTTCGATGGTTCCAACCGCAAGATTCAGGATTTTCAGCACGAGGAGCAATGTCGGCTCTTCTTGCGCGAGCTGCGTAAAGCCTGGAGCGGGCACCCTTTTATTGGCACCGACGAACCGCCGGAGGCGCGGGCGCTGTTCCGCCGTTTGGCCAACAAGCCGTATCTTTATCGACGCGTGGGGGCCGACGCGCGAAAGATGGTTCTGCTGGGCGACAGCCGCATTGGCGAGGGCGCCGGCGGGTGCGAGCGATTTTGGTCGGTGAACGCGCTGCCCGATGGCCTGCGCCTGATCATTTCGGGCGACGACAGCGTGACGTGTCAACTTTGCGCGGGAAGCGATGGTGTGTTTCGCGGCCGCTGGCTGCGCCACGAGCGGCCGCTGATTGAATTAGTTCCACTTGGCAAGGCCGCCGCGCGTCCGCCTCCCATCGACGCGCACACGCGGACGCCTGCTTCGCCGCGCGCCGCCGCCACGGACGACCTTTGGAAGCAAGTGGCGGGCGGCTACATGTGTCACGGCCTCGGCCAAACGCCGGAAAAGTTGTTTTTGTCCGGCAATGGCCGCGTCGAACGCGATGGCCGGACGAGCTTCCTATGGTGGCTCGATTTGAGCGAGTCGACGCCTCGAATCACACTCACCGATTTTTCAAAGAACGCTTACACGCTGGCCTGGGGTGCCGACGGCGTCTTTCGCGCGCTGGAGGCGGCGGCCGGCGCGCCGGTCGAATTGGCGCCGGTTCATCCGCTTGGCGCTCCGCCCGGCGTTCGGCGAGACAACCATCGTGGCGAGCGGTTTTACATCGGCATCCCAACCGTCTCTCGCTACGATCTCTTGAACCGCTGTCTTGACGCGATCTTGGATGGCGACCTGCTGCCCGAACAGATTTTTGTCATGGACAACGGGGGCGGATACTACTGCCATCACCCGCTGGTCACGGTGATCCAACCGGGAGCGAACGTGGGCGTAGCCGGCGCCTGGAATCGTCTTCACCAACGCGCGTCGGCGAACCCCATTGTCTTGATGAATGACGACGTGCTGCCGTCGCGCGGCACGTTGGCGGCCTTGATCAGTTCACCGGGCGACTTTGTCACGGCGCTGCCGGGCGAAAACGCCTGGTCGTGTTTCTTGCAGCGCGAGAGCGTTTGGCGGGAAGTCGGCGACTACGACGAGCGGTTTTGGCCGGCCTATTATGAAGACAACGACTATCGTTGTCGGATGGAGAACGCCGGCTTGGGTTTTTTCTGCGTCGAAACCGGCGCCGCGCACCAAAGCGATTCAACTCGGCGACGGCTTTCGGCCGCCGACGCCGCCGAACTTGAAC
>DASVGM010000573.1:0-2379 GCA_036379555.1 Pirellulales bacterium
AACAGCCTGACCTCGCCATGCCGCTTGCGAACGGCGCGATAACGGTAATGTGAAAGTCGGCCGCCGGCCGGCGTCTTGCGGCGACCGCGCCAGCCGGCGAACCACTCCAGTTCATTCACCGGCACGCCAAGCCAGGCGGCGAGTTGCCCGACCGTGGTGATCGATGGTAGCGGCCAGGTCGATGGCGCTCGCGCGGCCGGTTGCATCGGCGGAGCTTCTTCTGAGAGCCATACCGCGACGTCGAGATCATACCGCTCGACGGCAAGGATGAAAGTTGGATCGCATAAGATCCAATCGACGACGGTTTCGCGTGCGAGCGCACCGCGGGCGGCGCCGCGGAGGTGAATTCGCCGCGCAAGCCTTGTCAACCAACGGCCGGGTTCCGCCACGATCGAAGCGCCGCGGCGGCTCAAGGCGTCGGCCTCCCATGATCCCGCTAAAAAGGCGGTTGCGAGTCGTTCAGCCAAGCGGCGCATGTAAATACGGCGCGCGGAGCGCTCCAACGAGACGGGTTCCAGCGCGATCATGTATGCGCTCGCGCGCATTGCGGATCGCGCCGCGAAATCATTCACTAATTCGATCCCTCGGGGTATCCCCGAAGAGGTGACGGGCGAAGCTGTCAAGCTCGCAATCACCGGCTTGGAGCGCGGCCGCGCGCCGCAAGCCAGCTTAATGCACTTCCAGCAAAGCCGCAAGCAACTCATGATCCCCGCACAAAGGAACCGGCTGGCTTGTAATCCGTATCGTGATTAGTTGGACAGCGCCACTTTGATGAGCACTGGCGTAACGCTTTGCTGAATCGCCGGGCCCTCGCGACCCCGTCCGCCTTGTGCGGACGGTGAAGAAGTTTGGCCAGCTAAGGGCGGGCCGCAACGACATCTTCGACCCCTGCCAGCTTGTCTGGCAGGTGAAGAAGTTTGGCTGGCTATGACGTGAGCCCTTGTAGCCTGTCCAACTTGCGCTCCTGCCGGACAAGCCGGCAGGGGGCGGTGGTGAAGTCGGCCTCGTGTCTTAGCTTGCCAAACTCGCGCTCCTGCCGGGCAAGCCGGCAGGGGGCAGATGCGGTCAAAACGTACCGGGTCCGGCGAAGCTTTACCGCAATGGATTGAAAGTGGCGCTGTCCAATTAGAGTCAATAACAGTAGATTAGCGTTGCAATCCTTCCGACGACCAAAGGCGCCATGAATGGAAGACCACGATCAGCGTTTCAAAACGCTCTTGCAGTCGATGTTCGGCGATTTCCTGAAGCTGTTCTTCTCCGCCTGGGCGGAGCGCTTCGATTTGCGGCATATCGAGTGGCTCAACCTGGAAATCTTTCCCGACCCGCCCAGGGGCCGTCGTCGCACGCTGGACATGGTGGCGAAGCTGCGCACGCGGCAAAGCGTGAGCGGCGGCGCTGGTGGAAAGCAGAAACGCTGGTTGGCGTTGGTACACGTCGAGATCGAAAGTCGCGACCGCGTGGCGCCGTTGCGTCCGCGGATGTGGGCCGCGTATCACCAGTTGCGCGCGAAATACGAGTTGCCCGTGCTGCCGATCGGTCTTTATCTGCGCGTCGGCCTCGATGGCGTGGGCATCGACGCCTACGAGGAGCGTTTTTGGGAGTTGGAGACGGTTCGATTTCAATATCTCTATGTTGGCTTGCCGGGACTGGATGCGTTAAAATACCTGGAGGGCGACAACTGGCTGGGCGTGGCCTTGTCGGCGTTGATGTGTGTGCCGAAGGAACGTCAGGTTTGGTTGGGCGCGGAGGCGCTCAGGCGGATCACCGAGGCGCCGCTGAGTGAGCAACAGCGATACTTGTTGGGCGAGTGTGTGGAGAGCTATTTACCGTTGGACGAATCGCAGTGGGACGAATTCAATCGCCTGCTGAGCGGCGCGTCCTACATGGAGACGAATAAGATGCGAGCGTCATCGAGAGAATTAGGCTTGGCAGAGGGTCTTGAAAAAGGTCTTGAAAAAGGCCGCGAAGAGGGCCGCGAGGAGGGCCGTCGAGAATTGCTGCGGGCATTACTCGAAGAGCGGTTTGGTCCGCTCAGTAAGCGCCTCGCCCGGCGAGTTGAATCGCTGCCGACTGTGGAAGTTCGCGATGTTTTCACTCGGGCCCTTCACGCCCGGTCGCTTCGAGACCTCGGCTTGACCGACTAAACACCGGGCAAGAAACCGTTAGTCAGCCAAACTGGAATGCTATTTACCGTTGGACGATCAGTCCATCGCGTACCGTTTTCGCCGCCGCCAAAAGACGGAGCAACTCTTGCTCGTCGCCCGCCTGGATGGCTGCGCGCAGAGCCGCGATCTGTTCCTCGAATCGTCCCAGCGCGGCCAGCAGCGGGCCGCGGTTGTCGGCGAAAATCTGCCGCCAAAGCTCAGGATCGCCCGCGGC
>DASVGM010000574.1:0-10428 GCA_036379555.1 Pirellulales bacterium
GGCGCTTTGTCGCATCAAATCGATGCCGACCATTTCTGGTGGCATTGGGTAGGATGGTCTGAGAGGGATCGCACCGGCCGGCGGCGCGCCATGTGGCGAAGGCAAGATTTGGTGCGGAGAAGGATGCGTCGTTTTATGGGCGGAGTTAAGCGCGACACGAACGGCCGGTTTGGCCTTCGGCGCGGCGGCAAACGCGGGGGCGGATCGGCCGGGGAAGACAGCCATCGAAGCACCGGCAACTAATGCAAAATGCAAAACGAAAAATGCAAAACGAAAAATGACGCCAGCGGATGTCACACCGTACGGCAGGTCTAACGTCGCATTTTGCATTTCGCGTTCCGCCATTTTCCAACCGAGAATCCGTTCCATTAAAATACCAGTGCGATGTCGGTGAATCCCATGAACAGCGGCTTGATTGAACCGGGATGCAGTGGGTTGTAGAGATCTTTAAAGCCCTGCCCGGGAATCAATCCGCCAACACCGCCGATGATGACAATGTTGTTACTCAGCAGCGGACGGTATTCGATGCCGGTGCTTAAATCGGCCCCGATGTAGTGATGAATGTGTTCCTGAAACACGAACTGTTCCAGAGTTTGCGTTTTGTTGAACCAGAGAAAATTGCAGTTGTTGATCAACTTCATTCGTGGTGTGAGATCGAAGTCGATGCCCAGGTTGAACAACAAAAGGCCAGGGTTGACGAAATTGCTTTGGCCCTGAAACTTGCTGGAACGCAAGTCAGGCACCAGGCTGAGACGATTGGTGAGGTTGACGCCTTGCAGTGGAATGGCCTGCCGCAACCAGTAGCTGAATTGTCCGCCCGCGAACTGCGGGTTATCGAAAATACTGTCAAAACCGCGGGCCTTGCCATCCTTGGGGTTGCCGTCGCCCGATGCGGCGAAAATCGAGGTGCGGTAACGAATCCAGTCTTGATCGTAGGAGAGTTCGCAGGCGGCCATCCAGGCATCGATGATCTGCGGTCTGCCGGCGATCGGGTTCAGGCTGTCGCTGCCGGTCACGTAATAGGCCTGGTGCGAAATGTTGAAACGATTGATATGGCCTTCGCCGGCCCAGCCCAGGTAGTAGGCTTGCACTTTGTGCGGAGAGTAAACGCCCACCGGATCGGGCCGCGCCAAAAAGCCGTTGTTGTCAAACAAGAAGCTGGGGCCGTCGCGATTGTAAAGAAAGCTAAGCTGGGCGTTGTAACCCGGCCAGATCAAATCCTGACGAATATAGTTGAGAATGGTGGTGGTTTGATGCCGGTCGCGGAAGGTATTCAAAAAGCTGTTGGTGTCTTTTTCGACCTGTTTGACCCACACGACGTTAAAGCTGTCACGGTTCGACAGGCGCGTGCCAAACAACCGCACCATGCGGTTGACGTCGCTGAAAACAAAGCCGCGAAAGTCGGCGTTGAACGGCTGATTGCCGGCCCGCACCGAGGCGGAGTCGTAATTGGGGCCGTAATCGGCGATTTTGGTCTCGAAGAAATATTCTTGCAGGGCGACGAAATTTCGACCGCGCTTGGTGCCGGCGCGCACGTCAGGGCTGACGACGCCCAACTCGTTCACCGCCAGGTAGTTCTCATTAAAAATCGGCGTGGCTTTAATCTGCCAATCGGGCGGCTTGAAGGCGGCGTCGCCGTGTATCAAGCTGATGGGAATGGCCGTATCGTTGAGCAGGAAAAACTGATTCGGATTGCCGAAAAACTCGCGTTGGTTCGGGCCGCTCGTACTCTCAAAGGGCGTCGTCGCGGTGGGCAACTGCCGTCCCTCGAGCAGCGTGCTGTTGAGCACTGAAAAATTCAAGAACAGATGCTGGCCATAGATCGGATAATCGCCCTTGAGCACGCTCTGCCGGTAGGGATTGACCAAAAAACCGCTGGCAAACGTGTTGTCGAGTCCCGAAATGCTGCCGCGGCCGTAACGGTCCCAAGTGGGAAAACCAATCCGCCAGCGATCTTCATAGGGCACGAAGTGCGGGCTGCGTTGCCGTTCGGTCGGCAACACGCCTGAACCGCCGGCGGCGCCAGTCGGCGGCAACACGCTGGGAAACACCCACGGTTCTTCCTCGACCATGCGAAAGTCGAGCGTATTGGGGTCGACCAGTGTTTCGTCAGGTGCCCGCAGCCAACGTGGTTGTGCGGCCGTCGGCGCCTGCGCGGGAGGCGATGGATTGGCTGGCGGCGGTGGCGGCGATGGCAACAATTGGCCAGGTGGCGGCAGCGGCTGGTTCGATACGCCGGGCGGCTGATTCACAAATTGGAACGGCTGATTGCCTGCAGCCGGTCCAGGGCGCGGGGCGTCGCGGAGTTGAATGTCAACCGGCGGCTGTGGAGGCGCGTTGCGGAGTTGAATGTCGGCGGGCGGTTTTGGAAGAGCGTTGTGGAGCTGAATACTGCCGGGCGGCTGTGGAGGCGCGTTGCGGAGTTGAATACCGGCGGGCGGCTGTGGTTGAACCAAAAACGGCCCCGTGGCAGTGGGGCGCGCGGGTATTTCCGCGGCGAGCGCCGCGATGCCCCCCAGGAGCCAGGTCGCGGCCGTGAGTAACCGCCTTGTGATGATGGTTTGTAACGAACAACGCACGCGAAACGCTGGTAACGCTGGTAACGATTTTATCGCCTTTGACGCTTAATGCTTATGGGTTATCGGCAAGAAACTCTGCGGCTTGTGGCGAAAAAATTCAATCTCAACAGTTTTTCTGTTTACTGAGCCATAAACTGGGCAAGCCGGGAGGGCAATTAAAGAGGGGGGCAAAGCGCCGTCAAACAATGCTGTCAAACAATTGTCCGGCCGCCGCCGATATGCCAGAATGGCGGCATGCCAGAATTGCCGGAAGTCGAGACCATGCGGCGAGGGATCGCCGGCGTCATCGGAAGCCAAATTCGCGCCATCGTGCGGCCGCGCTCGAAGCTCAAGCCGATTGAGATTTCGCCGGCATTGCCGCGCTTCCGCCGCCGGGCCGTGGGCCGCACCATTCTCGATACCGGCCGTGTCGGCAAACGCCTCGTGCTGCAACTCGATCGTGGCGATGCGATCGTGATTGAACCGCGCATGACCGGGCTGGTGCTGGTGGCCGATCCGCCCAACCGCGAACATTTGCGATTGGGCTTTTCGCTCGCCGGCGGTGTACCGGAATTTTGGTTTTGGGACCAGCGCGGGTTGGGTTCCGTGCGGCTGGTTTCGGCCGACGAGTTTACCGGCCGCTATGGACCCGACCAAATTGGGCCGGACGCGCTTCATATCTCGTCTGAGGAGTTGGCGGCGCGGCTGGGCCGCAGCCGCCGCGAGATCAAGGTGGCCTTGCTCGACCAAAAGGCCGTGGCGGGCGTGGGCAACCTCTATGCCTCTGAATTGCTCCACCGCGCGGGAATTCATCCACGGCGACCGTGCGATCGGTTGCATGGCGATGAGTGGCGGCGCTTGCAGGCGGCCATGCGGCAAGTTTTGGAAGAGGCGATTCTTTATGAAGGCTCGACACTTTCCGACGGCACCTATCGAAACGCCCTCAACCACTCGGGAAGTTACCAACACCAACACCGCGTCTACGACCGCGCGGGCGAGGCTTGCCGGACCTGCGACGGCAGAATCGTGCGCATCGTGCAGTGCCAGCGATCGAGTTTTTTTTGTCCGAATTGTCAACCCTTGCGGCGCGTGCGCCAAGCTAAAGCATGAACGGTAAGCAAGCGATCCTCACGGCCATTGGCCAAAAATCGACGCCGGAAGCGGCGTTGCCCGACTTAACCGGCGAGTGGATTGGTTACGAACAGCCGATTCAGCAGTTCGCGGCGGTGTTGGAATCCGTCGGCGGGCGCGCCGTCGTCGTGCAAGAGGTCGAGGAAATCAACCGTGAGTTGGCGCTGCTGCCGGCGTTTCAAGAGTCGCGGCAGATTTGCTCTTTGGCGCCTGGCGTTGGGCCGGGCAACGTCGATCTGGCCGCCGTCGCCGGGCCGCACGAATTGGAGTCGCTTGATTTCGCCATTCTGCCGGGTGATTTCGCCGTGGCCGAAAACGGCGCCGTCTGGGTGACTGACGCGGCGGTGAAGCACCGCGTGGTCTATTTCATCGCGCAGCACCTGGCGCTGGTCGTGCCTGAGCGGGAGGTTGTCCATAACATGCACCAGGCCTATCAGCGCTTGACGTTTTCCGGCCCTTGTTTTGGGGCGTTTATTTCCGGGCCGTCCAAAACCGCCGACATCGAGCAATCGTTGGTCATCGGCGCGCACGGTGCCCGATCGCTGACGGTGTTTTTAGTGCGCGACCGTTGAAAGGCGAACCTGGTCCACCTAAGATGGCCATGAGGGGTTCTTTTCGCGCCGTTATCCATGCGCTGGCCGATTCGTTACCAGATTCTGATTCCGTTTACAGCGGCCATGTTGGCCGGCCTGCTGTCGGTCAGCGTGGTCAGCGCCTACCTGGCGGCCAGACGCGTCGAGCGGCAAATCGAAGAGCAGGTGCGCAATCTCGGGCGCACGCTGATGGAATCGAACTTTCCGCTGACCGCCGCCGTGCTCGCGCAAATGCACGGCCTAAGCGGAGCTGAATTCGTGGTCAGCAATGACAGCGGCCGCATCGTTTCACAGAGCGAAAACGCGCCCCCAAGGCCGACACATGCCAGCCCGGTCACCGACTGGCGGCAGCTCGCCTTGGGCACGTTGATGAATTCCGGCGGCCGCGGCTATTTCACTTCGTCGCTGGCCATGCCGCGTCGCGGCCCGCGGTCGCAGCCGCTCGTGCTCGACATCTTTTATCCTGAAGAACATTGGCGTGCCAGCCGGCGCGACGCGGCCCTGCCGCCATTGGCCATCGGCGGCGCCACGCTGGCGGTGTTTGTCGCCGTGGCGGCGATTATTTCTCTGCGACTGGAGCGGCCTATCGCTCGGTTGCGAGCACAGGTCGCCCGGCTCGCCGGCGGCGATTTTCAAGCGCTCACGCTCCCCTCGCGAAACGACGAACTACGCGACCTGGCGCAAAGCATGAACGTGCTTGCCGAACAATTGGTCGAGATGCGGCGGGCCATCGGCCGCGCCGAACGATTGACGCTGCTGGGACAGCTCAGCGGCGGCCTGGCCCACCATCTGCGCAACGACATCACGGGCGCGCGCATGGCCGTTCAGCTTCATCAGCGGCACGGCTGTGACGCCGACGGCGAAAGCCTCGACGTCGCATTGCGGCAACTCAAGCTCACCGAAGAGCACTTACAACAGTTTCTCTCCGCGGGCCAACCACGCCCGTTGGAAAAAACGCCCTGCGATCCCGGCGAAATCGTGCGACAAGTGGCCCGCATGATCGAGCCGATCTGTCTGCATCGCAAAGTCGATCTGCAAATCAGCGATCTCCGCTCCGCTGGGCGGCACGACGCGGCACACTCGCTGGCGGCCGACGGCGAACAGCTTCGCCAACTGTTGATGAACCTGGCGCTCAACGCCGCTGAAGCCGCCGGACGCGGCGGCCGCTTGCGAATCGAGGTGGCCGACGAAAACGGCCATGCGATCGTGCGCGTGAGCGACAGCGGTCCCGGCATACCGGCCGGCATGGAGGAACGTCTGTTTGAACCCTTCATGACCATGAAGCCCGAAGGCATCGGCCTGGGCCTGGCGGTTGCCCGGCAGATAGCCCACGCGCACCAGGCGACACTCACTTACCGGCGGCAGGACGGCGCGACGAGTTTTGAGTTGAGCTTTCCCGCGGAGAGTTTTGTGCAAACGAGTTTGGGAGCGGGAACATGAATTTGCTCGTCGTCGATGACGAAGAAACCATCGCCTGGGCGTTGTGCCGGCTAGCACGGGATGAAGGACACCAGGCGGAACTGGCGTCATCGGCCGAAGAGGCGCTCGATTTGGCCCGCCGGCAAGCGTTTGACCTGGTCATGCTGGACGTGCGGTTGCCCGGCGCCGACGGTCTTTCCGCCATGGGCGAGCTGCGCCGATTGCAGCCGCAAACACCGATTGTGGTGATGACGGCGTTCGGCAATTTGGCGACGGCGGTCGCGGCGGTTCGCAACGGCGCCTTCGATTATCTCACCAAACCGTTCGACGTGGAGCAGGCCGCCGCGGTGATACGGCGTGTCGGCGCCAACCGCGCCGCGGCCGTGCCCGCTCACGCCTCACCACCGGACACGTCGGAAGAGTTGCTCGGCGCCAGCCCGGCGATGCAGGAGGTTTTCAAGCGGATTGCGCTGGCGGCGCCCACGAGCGCGTCGGTCTTGATCACCGGGGAGAGCGGCACGGGCAAGGAATTGGTGGCGCGGGCGATTCACCGCCATTCGGCCTGCGCCGCCGGGCCTTGGGTGCCGATCAACCTGGCGGCGTTAAATCCCTCGTTGATTGAGAGCGAACTGTTCGGCCACACGCGCGGCGCGTTTACCGGGGCCGATCAAGCGCGCAGCGGACTGCTGGAATTGGCCGACGGCGGCACCGCCTTCTTCGACGAGGCGGGTGACATTCCACTGGCGGTGCAGGTCAAGCTGCTGCGGGCGTTGGAGCAGCAAGAGATCACCCCGGTGGGCGAGACGCGGCCGCGCGCGGCTCGCTTTCGCGTGATCGCCGCCACGCATCGCGACATGCGCAAGGAAGTTCGCGCCGGAAACTTCCGTCAGGATCTCTTTTTTCGCCTGGCGGTGTTTGAGATTCACGTGCCGCCGCTGCGGCAGAGAATGGAAGATCTACCCTTGCTGGCGGAGCGGTTCCTGCGGCACCTGTATCCGCCGGGCAAAGCCATCGCTCTCACAGACGCCACGCTGGATGAGCTGCGCCGCCGCGCGTGGCCGGGCAATGTTCGCGAACTGAAAAACGCCGTGGAACATGCGGCGCTGTTGGCGCGATCGGGTACGATCGATCCTGAGCACTTGCCCCCGCGAACCACGCTGGCGGCCGACGACAAAGCCGGCGCCGCGGCCGCGCTGACCGAGGCGGTGCGCGACTGGATCAACGATTGCCTGGCGACCGACGCGGCGCCAACGCAACTTCATCAGCAGCTTTTGGATGTGGTGGAACCGCCGCTTTTACAAGCGGTGCTGGCGCGCACCGGCAACAATCGCGTGGCCGCCGCGAACATGCTCGGCATCCACCGCGCGACCTTACGCAAGAAGCTGGGCTAGTTTGTAGGGTGGGCATTGCCCACCACGCCAACCAACAAGCTTTCCATTTTCAGAATGCGCGCAAGCCGAAAGCACTAAATAGCGTCCCGCCGTCAGTGGACGGCTCGCCGTGGGGCGGGCCGCCGGCCCGTCTGGTAGCGCAAGACGGCTCGGCGAGCCGCCCCACGATACGCTGCCACGGCGAATCCGAGTTTTCGGATAGCCTCTAAACGCCGCCGCAGTTCAGACAGTCGATCAATTGGCGCAGCCGGCCGAGATTGCGGCGATTAAAACGAAAAACCAGCCGCGGCAGTTTTTCCAAGGCGGGATCGTCCTGCTCTTCGGGCAACGGCCCGCCGACGGCGAATTTGCCGTCGTGTGCGATGTCGCCGAAATGCTCGTGGATCTCGGCCAACAGCGCCTCGCTGGGAGCGGTTTGCAACCGCAACACCAGTTTGTTGCGCACGTAGCGCATGCTGTGGTAGACGCGATAGAATTGCTGAATCTCGGCGACCGCTTCGTCGACGCGGTCGGTGAGTTTGAACAACGAGAGATCCTCCGGTGAGATCAAGCTCCGCGCCAACAGGCGATCGTTGACAAAGTGCTGCCAACTCGACCAGAAATCGCCGCTCGGCTCGTCGAGAAAAACCACCGGCACCATGTCGCGTTTGCCGGTCTGCAACAACGTGAGCACCTCCAGTCCTTCATCGAGCGTGCCAAAGCCGCCGGGCAAAAGACAAACCGCGTCGCACTCTTTCACGAACATCAGCTTGCGCGTGAAAAAATATTTCATGTGAACCAGCTTGGCATCGCCGGCGATGACGGGGTTGGCCTCTTGCTCGAAGGGGAGCATGATGTTGAGACCCATTGAGTTTTCGCGGCCCGCGCCGAGGTGTCCGGCCTCCATGATGCCGCTGGCCGCGCCGGTGACCACCAGCCAGTTCGCGGCGGCCATCGCTTGGCCAAAGGCCACGGCCTGCTGAAAGGCGGGATCCGCCGGGCGTGTTCTGGCGGAGCCGAAGACCGTCACCTTGCGCCGCGCGCGGTAGGGCGAAAAGACCTTGAAGGCATAACGCAACTCGCGCAGCGTGCGGCTTAGTATTTTCAAATCGCCGCGGCTGGTGTGGTCTTTCGCCAGCTTGTCTGCCGACTCTTTAATCAGCTCGATCAAATCCGCCACGTGGTCGGTGCCGAGATCGTCCATCAACCGCTCGGCGCCATCGGCGCCGGCCGCGGAAACATCGAAAAGCGGTTGCTCCGCCGAAGAATCTGAAATGCTCAATCCAATTGCCTTCATGCAAACGTCCGAGTTTAACCTTTCATATTATAACGCGCGGGCCAGTGGCGCCCTATCGCTAATCTGGTCTCGTCGGCTCAAGTGTGCCCCCGCTGCATCGCCGCTTTGCAGCGACTTTAGCCATCTTTATCGCGGCATAGCGTGAGCAACCGCTCTTTCGCGCGCGAGACCTTGCCTTGCGAAAAAGTAAAGGTCGCTGCGCGACAAGGGAAAGCGGTGATGAATCACCGCACTCCAAGGAGAAGACCCAACTTATCGGCGGACGCGGCCGGAAGCGACGCCGGACATCAGTGAGACAATTTCCGGCACGGTCACGTAGCTGAAGTCGCCCTTGATGGAGTGCTTCAAACAGCTCGCCGCGGCGGCGAATTGCACCGCCCGTTGCGAATCGGCGTAATCTTGCGAATGCAACGCATACAACAATCCCGCCGCGAAGGCGTCGCCCGCTCCGACGCGATCAACAATATCTCGAATCTCATAAGGACGATAGAGATTCGCGGCGTCGAGCGGCGCGAAATGGACGCGATCCGCTTCCACATCCAAAAGCAATCCGCCCCAATTATTATGATCGGCCGAAACACTCTCGCGCAGCGTGATGGCCACGCCCGAGAGATTGGGAAACATCGCCGCGGCGTCGCGCGCCACTTGCTCAAAGGCGGCGTAGTTCATCCGTCCCGCCTCCACCGACGTGTCTTTGGCGTGAATGCCCAGCACGTCGCCGGCGTCTTCCTCGTTGGCGATCAGCAGTTTGACGTGCGGCAAGATTTGCGTCATGCACTCATGCGCCAGTTGCCGCGCCTGAAAACCCGGCTTCCAACTCCAGAGCTTGTTGCGAAAATTCAAATCGCAGGAAACAGGGACGCCGCGCGCGGCGGCCAACCGGGCCAATTCCAGCGTCGCCAAAAACGCGCTTTCACTGAGCGCGGGCGTGATGCCGCTGAGATGCACCCAATGCACGCCGTCAAGCGCGCGATCGAAATCGTATTCGCTTGGCCCGGCCAGGCTGACGGCACTGTGATCGCGATCGTAAACCACCAGCGAACTGCGTTGGTTGGCGCCGGTTTCAACAAAGTAAACACCCAGGCGACCCACGTCGCGATGAACCACAAATTGCGTGTCGATTCCCAGCCCCCGCAAGACCGCCAATAACGAATCGGCGATCAGGTTCGAGGGCAAAGCCGTGAGATAGCGGCACGGCTGCCCCCATAACGCCAGCGCGGCGCAGACATTGGCCTCCGCGCCCGCAAAGGTCAAATCGACGCGGCCCGGCAAGGTTTGCCGGAACCGCAGGCGCCCTTCAGGGGCCACCCTAAGCATGATTTCGCCAAAGGCCAGGAACATCAGTGAATGCTTTTGTTCAATCGGTTGACTGCCGGTTCCGGTGGTCTATCGGGCGACGACACGTTGCCCGAACCGGAACCGGTGGATGCATCAAAGCATATCGGCATGGCGGCAAACGGGCTAGCCGCCCTTGAGTCGCTCAAGCAAAGAGTGCAAACGCGATTGATGGACCTCTTCTTGAAATGGATTGCCGTCATCGGCGGCGCCAGCCGGAGAACCACTTGGCCCGCCGGGCGGCATTCCTCCCGCTGCGCCAGGGGGCGGCCCGCCACCACCCGGCCCGCCACCCGCGCCGCTGCTGCGCGGCGGACGCGGTATTTCAAACGAGCCGAGCGTTTGTTTCTGGTCCTCGGTAAGCGTTTCTTCCAGGGTATCGCAGCGCTGCTGCGCCTCGTCTTGAGTCATGTTGTCCAACTCTTCCAGCAGGGCCAATTGCTCGGCCAGCGTCGAGGACTGTTTCTCGTCAAGCTGAAAGGGAATGCCCTTGCTGGCCAAATCGAGCTTTGCCACCAGCGTGGTCAAATTGCGCTTTCCGCGGGGTGAGTTGCCGCCGCCCATCATTCCGCCGCCGCCGCCACCGCCCATTCCGCCGCCACCGCTCATTCCGCCGCCGCCGCCCATTCCCGGTGATGGACCACCGGATGCGGTTGCCGCGGCCGCGGGTGTCGCTTCGCTTGGATAGCCTAAGAATTGCAGCCCCAGAAAGGTTAAGCCGCCTC
>DASVGM010000575.1:0-4232 GCA_036379555.1 Pirellulales bacterium
CTGCAACCAGCCAACGATGCCGCGGTGTTTCGCCGCGGCGGTATGCTACGCCTTTCACGACGCCACGGTTCCCACGTGCGCAACGAGGGAGCCCACGAGTCCAAAGCCCTGCAAGTGGTGCGGCGCCGGATCGGAACATGAGCGTCCAAGCAAACATCGCAGCGCGCCGAGAAGGGGGCCTGACGCATGAGTCTATTGAATTGGCTCGCCAGGTTCTTGGCACCGCGTCCGGTTGTGCGCGACGTTTCCGCGCTATCGGCTGCCGCAGTTGGCGATGGCGCGGCGATGAGGCATGAAACCGTCGAAACGCGCGGCAAGCCGCTCAAGCCGGGCAATTTGCGCCGGGTCGTGCGCGACCCGCGACTCTTGCCAAAGGCCAAGCCGATCGCGGCCGCGTTCCGGCGGCGGAAGAAGTCGAAGGAGTTCTCCGCACAGGAGGCCGACCGGTTGTTTTCGCAGACGATGCGGACTCGCGACCGCAACGTGCGCGATTTGGCCGTCGACCTCGAGCAACTGCGCCGCTACGGTTTGCCCGAATGGACCACCGAAGAAGGGTTGGCGACGGCTCTCAACCTGACCGTGAAGCAATTGCGGCACTATAGCCTGCATCGCCAGCGCGACGCCACGTCGCACTATGTTTGCTTCGCGATCCGCAAGCGATCGGGCGGGCAACGGCTTATCCACGCACCGAAGCGGCGCCTCAAGGCCATTCAACGGACGCTCGATGCGACGTTGACGAGTAAGTTGCCTGTCAGCCCCCATGCCCACGGTTTCCGTAAGGGGCGTTCGATCGCGACGAACGCGGCGCCGCACGTTAACAAAGCTGTCGTCATCAAGCTCGACATCGCCGACTGTTTCCCGACGATTCACTTCGGACGCGTGCGCGGGCTTCTGATCGCCTATGGTTACAGCTATCCAGTGGCTCAGACGTTGGCGGTGCTGATGACCGAGGCGCCGCGTCAGCCGGTCGAGGTTGGCGAGTCGCTGTTTCACGTTCCGGTTGGGCCGCGCGTCTGCGTGCAAGGCGCGCCGACAAGTCCGGCGCTGTGCAACGCCGTCTTACGCCGCCTGGACTACCGCTTGGCCGGCTTGGCGCGGAAACACGGTTTCGACTTCACTCGTTACGCCGACGATTTAACCTTCTCCGGCGACGATCTCGGCAAGATAAAGTTGATCGTCACGCTGGCCGCGCGCATCGCGCGGGAAGAGGGCTTGCCGCTGAACCGCCGCAAAACGCGCATCTTGCGCCGAGGCCAGCGGCAAAGCGTAACCGGCGTCACGGTCAATTCGACTGTCGGCCTCTCTCGTCGCGAACGGCGGCGGTTACGCGCCGCACTGCACCAGCAACGGCAGTCAATGGATTCGCATCCTGAAATAGAGCGACGGTTAAGGGGCAATTTGGCCTATCTGCACATGTTGAACCCGGCGCAGGCCGCGGCCTTGGTCGCGCGTGACGGATAGCGCGACGGAACGCCCTGGCGCGGCCGTTGGCCGCAACCAAAAGGAAGGGTGCGAGGTTACCCGCACGTTCGGGCAGGTTCGTAAAAATAAAATTCGCTCTAGGTCAGAGCACAGGCGGCCACATCTCTGTTGGACAGGGGCTGGTGGAAGACGCGCGGCGTCAACTGCCCGATTCGGGCAGTTGGCCAAAAGGGGGGAATTCATCGTCTAGGCGTGGTCAAGACGGCGAAAGCGGCGCGCCGAAAGACTCGGCGTCCACTGCGGCAAACAGGATTAGAGAAGTGGCCACCGGTACTTGGCAGCGGAATTGGCTCATGAGAGGCTCGTTACGCCACTGTCGCCGGCTCGGTCGAATAACCATAACGGCGAATATAGTCGCCCCAGCGCTGGGAAACCTCTCGCCGGGCTTCGTCGGAAATCTCGTATTTATTCGTCTGATACCCCTCCGCCGCCGCCAGGTAGCGTTCCAACGCCGGCAGCAACGCGTCGAAGTTGTCGAGCGACAACTTCTCGTAAATGGCCCGCATGGAAGCGATCGGATCGCGCACCAGATCCTCATAGTGAATTTCGCAGAAACGGCCGGCGTCAATCAGCTCGCGCTCCGCCTCGAATTTCTCGTACATCCGCTCGAACGTGCGCAAAACGTGCTCCTCGATGCCGGCGCCGGTCGGCTTTTGCAGCCCGTGGGTGCGGTAGAGCGTTTTCCACAAATTGCAGGTTGAGGCGTAAAGCACGAACGGATCGCGCACGATATGCACGAACCGCGCTTGAGGAAAAATCTCCAGCAGCGTCTTTATACGGCAGGTGTGCGGCGGACTCTTCAACACGATGCGCTTCCGCCGGCGAAAAGTGATTTGACGCAAGAAAAGCGTCAGCGCCCGCTTCCAACGCCCCAGCTCCGCATCCGTCAATCCCTCCAGGGTCAGGTATTCTTCGTATTGAGGGCCGTGGTTGGGAAA
Organism: Pirellulales bacterium; assembly: GCA_036379555.1. Taxonomy (GTDB): domain Bacteria; phylum Planctomycetota; class Planctomycetia; order Pirellulales; family JAICIG01; genus DASSFG01. The sequence goes on from DASVGM010000575.1 coordinate 2,421, forward strand.
CGCGATCGTCAAGTACGGTGAAGGCAACCCCAGGTTGCACAGCGCGAATTCGTCCTCCTGAGGACGGTCCCAGCCGGTGGCCATGTTGTCCATGGGCCGGTGTGACGGCAGTAAAAACTTCAAGAAACGCCGGGCGAAATCCTCGCTCGTCAAAAAATGGTTCGGCACCAGGCACTCATAGGTGGTCGGCGAGGTATGCCGTTCGTCGAGCACCATCAGTTCATGCAGCAAAGTCGTGCCGGCGCGCCAATGGCCGATGACAAACAACGGCTCGTCGACGATCTTCGTGCGATTCGCGCGCCAGCCGACCAACAGCCATTGCCACTTGCCGTAGACGGAGTGAAACAAACTCATCGCGGTGAGCAAAACGGCGTGGTGCCAGCGGGTCCAATGTACCGCGCAGCGATTACGCCAGAGCAGGCGCATCCACCCGGAAAAATTCATGCCGGTCCAAAACAGGGGAGTCCACTCCCTTGACTTGGATCCCGATTTTTTATCACGTTTTTCTGGGCTTGCGCCCATGTCGACTCTCACTCGTTTGCGAATCGGTGTTTTCATTATCGTAATCCAAGGGCGGCGAAAGGGGCAAGCCGCGATTCATCAACGCGCCGTCAACTCCGGCCTCCGGGCCAGCGTGCTGAGCGCCGCGTTCATCTGGGCCAGGAATTGCCGCGCTGATTGTTTGCCGGTGACGCGATTCAGACGCACGCCGCCGGGCGACATGAATTGCACGGTGGGGAAGCCATGCACGTCAAATTCGCGGCACACCCGCGGCTGGGAATCGGCATCGACCACGACACAGACAAAGCTTTGCGACAGTCGAATCACCGCTTCTTGCGTGAAAGTTTCCTGCGCCATTTGATGGCAAAACTTGCACCACTCCGCGGTGAAGAAGATCAAAAGCGGTTTCTGCTGCGTTCGCGCCCGCTGCGATCCTCGCTCCAAGTCTTGAAAAACGACCCGCTCGGCCGCGGCGTCTGCCGGCGGCGTCTGCGGCGAGCCTATGTCGATGCCACGATCGTAGCCGGCGCCGGTCACGTCAGCGGCTTCGCGAATCTCGCAGCCGCCGCACAAGAGCAAGGCCCACGCCGCCGCGATCCGCCAAGCCAACCGCCTTTGAAATTGATGCATCGCGTCGATCCTTCAACGCCCAGAACTGATATGACGGCGGGAAAACCCCGCGCGTGCGCAAAACCCGTCAGTAAAGGGCTACTATCTGACCGATATGCGTGTTTTCGTCAAGAGCGCCGCGGCCAGGATTGCCTGTCGGGGGGGGGCGAGCTTACGCAACCTTGCCAGCTTCACTTGCTTTCGCCTCGGCGTTTTGGCCGGCGGATAGTCGGCCAGTTCGCTTGCGACCGCGGTTGAGGTAGAATGGGTAGAGCAAATAGAACGCCAGGGAGGAGAACCATGGAAACCGAAATAATGGGTCGTACCGTCACTGAAGCCACCATCGAAAACTTGCAAGACCTGTGGGACGCCGAGCGCGGCCTTATTCCAAGCGAGCAGATTCGCCGCGCTACCGTCACTGACGCCCTGGTCGATACCGGCGCGACACTCTTGTCGCTGCCGACGCGATTGATTCAGGAACTTGGCCTCAAGCAACACTCAACTCGCCGTGTGACGAGCAGTGCGGGCGTTGTTGAAGCGGCAATGTATGACGCCGTGCGACTCACGATTCAGGGCCGCGACTGCACAATGGACGTGATTGAGGTGCCTGATACCGTGCCCGCGTTGATCGGCCAGCTTCCGTTGGAACACCTCGATTTTGTCGTGGATCCGGTGAACCGCCGGCTTATCGGCAATCCCGCG
>DASVGM010000576.1:0-2798 GCA_036379555.1 Pirellulales bacterium
TCGGGGTCGCGCAGGTAACACTTGCGATAGACCCGATCCCACGTTCCCCAATGGCCCTGCCGCGGCAGAACTAAACATTCGGCCAGCCAGCGCGCCGCGGCAAGCTTAGGCCCCTTGCCCGGCGGCGCGGGAGTATCGGGCAGGGCTGCCACCAGTTCGGCGGCCCAACGCGGATCGGCCAATGCCAGCCCCATCATCGACACGCCGCCTTCGGCCGGCGCCTCGCGCAGGCGCGCGGCCAAGGGCGCCAGCAGGTCGCGCGCGATGGTCCGATCGTAGCGTGCGATCAACGCAGCGAGGCATGTCAGGCGCATGTTGTAGTTGCGTGGAAAATCGCCCGGCGCCGGCCACGGCCCACGCCACGAAAGGGCGCGCCAGAAGTAACCTTCAACCAGCGTGGGGTCGATCTTCTCCGCGATCGGCAACAGGGCGGCGGCGGTCAGCGCCGCGTCGTGGCGGCCGGATTGCGTCGGCCCGGCTTCGCGCGCCTGGGCGAGCGCCACATCGAGCAACTTCCCCCTGCGCTCCGGCGGCGCGTCAAAGAGCTCATAGCAGGCGAAAGCGCATTCCTGCACGCGATAAATCGGCCCATCGAGACGAGCCAGCGCCGCCAAGCCCTGCTCAAAATCCGTCGTTAGCAAAGTTCGCACCGCCTCAGTCTGTGCGGCCGTGACATAAAAAGGATCGGCCAAGGCGTCGGCTGTTTCCAGCGCGGCCGCCGGGTCAACGCGCGCCAGGGTTCGCAGTAGATGGTTGTGTACGACGGTAAGGGTTGGATCGCGCAGCATCGGCAAGGACGGCTCAATGAGCGACAGCGCCAGCTCACGCTCGTCTTCGATCGTCAACGCGGGCGGCAAGGTGACCATGGGCGCGGAAGGCTCGTCGTCGCCGTGCAGCGTGATCTGGCACGCTTTGTCGGTCGCGGCGATCGGCGTTCCCCGAAGCCGAAAACCTTCTTTGCGCGCGAAGACTAAGGCGGGAATATCATAGATGCCACTCAGTTGAAATCGCCCTTCGGCGTCGGCCGTTGTTTCCGTGCGGCGTGGTCCATTGCCCGACTGCCAGACGGTGGCTCCCGCGACTGCCCGCCCCGCTCGATCGAGAACGCGGCCCTGCAAAACTCTCAATCGCGGCGCGCGGTGCAACACTACGTCGGCGAAGCGCGTCGTGTGCCAGCTTTCCGGCTCGATGAGCTCGCTTCGACAGGACAACAGACCCGGCGCAGTCACTTCGACGCTGTACGTTGCATTCGGCCTCAAACAGGCTGGTGTTTGAAAACGCCCTTGGGCGTCTGTCAAGAGCCGATCATGGCCGTCAAACAACACATAGTCGATGAATCGACTTTGCGACATCGCGACGCGCACCGCCGCCCGTGCGATCGGCCGCCCCGCGTCATCGATCACGCGTCCCTCCAGCGAGATACCGGGCTTTTTGCCGACCGTCAAAACAAGCGGCCGGCCGCCCGGCTGCGCCGAGACAGGCTCGACGCTCGTTAAGTCGCCGTGTCTGGCCCACAACGTCACGGGCGTTTGCGGGGCGACGGCGTCGATGGTGAATTCGCCGCGCGCGTTCGACCAAGTACGAACGGCAATCAGACTGTTTTGCGGCGATTTCCAAAAACCGGCGACCTCTGCCCCGGCTAACGGATTCATCTTCGCATCGACCACCCGGCCGTCTAGCGGCACGCCTCGGATAAGTTTCACCACGCTCAATGAGACGGCGTCTGACGTGTCAGCGACATCCGTCGAGGAAATCCGTCCTCCGTTCGGGTGGTAGTAGCCGGCGGGAACGCGAATCGGCGCGACCCACACGGCGCCCGGGAGGACGTGAAAACTCAGGCGACCGGACGCGTTAGTCTGGCCGCCGGTCGCGGCGCCGTACAACCACGAGGTCACGTTGATCGCCACGTCGGCGAGGGGCGCGTCGTTTTCCTCGTCGCGGACTTCTTGGATGACCCGCACCGCGCGGCGCAGCGGAATATCGAACGTCGTTGTTTTGCCGGCGTCGATTGGCGGTCCCGTGGTTTGCGAGGCGAGATGGACCGGCCGCTCGGGAGGATGGCCTTTCCAGGCCGTCACGTCTTTTGGTGACGGGCCGGGAGGCCCATCCTCCGTGGTCTCGAACGAAAGGCTGCCGGCGGCGATCGCCGGCACTACAAACTTGCCGTCGTCGTCGGTCACGACTTCGGCCAAACCGCCGCCCGCGTGCTCGTCGCCGGGAATCTGCCAGGTGGCGAAGCGCAACTTTCGGTGCGCGACGGCGCGAGGGTTCGCCGCGATCAGTTGGCCGGTAAGCCGCCCGACCGACGCGAGGCTGAGAAGAACAATCTTATCGCGGTCGTCCGCCGGCAACCCGGCCGATTGCGCGCTGATCGCCCGGTTTTCGACCAGCACGGTCTCCAAGTCGGCCGGCGTGACGCTTTTCAACGGTGAAGGGCCATATTTTAGACGCCGCACGCCGGCGAAAAGTTCCAGAGTACGATGCTCGTCCCAACGCGTTGCCACGGCCTCGCGGGCGGTCTAAGATTTAAGCTGACGTTCGCGCCGAAAAGGTTTGACCCATTCGAGGAGTGCTTCGCCCCATGCCGTTACTCGATCATTTTCATGCCCCGCTACACCCGCAACGGCGTTGGGAGGCATTCCACTCTGCTTGGGCGAACGCAATTGCCAGCGCGTTGAACGCGGACCTTTTGCCGCCGGACTATTTCGCCGAGCCTGAAACGCACGCGGCTGGCCGCGTGGAAATCGACGTGGCGGCGTTTGAAGCGTCCGGCAAGGAGGTTGCCGGCGGCGGCTTGG
>DASVGM010000577.1:0-4189 GCA_036379555.1 Pirellulales bacterium
CGCCTACCCCACGTTGATGCTATAATCGACACGCTTATGCTCATTCACCCTTGTGGAAACCACCATGCGACACCAGCGAACTCAACTCGGCGCTTTAGCCCTGGCCATGCACGTCACCCTTGCCGCCGTGCTGGCGGCCGACACGACACCCGCTGAGCCAAGCGCCCACCCAGCCATCGTGACGCGCGAATTCATCTACGAAACCGCGCCTTTCCCGGAATGTCACGCATCCACCCTCGCGGAAACCAACGGCACGCTCGTCGCCGCCTGGTTTGGCGGCACGCGGGAGAAGCATCCCGATGTCGGCATCTGGTTTTCCAGTCACAGCGACGGCAAATGGACCGCGCCGGTCGAGGTGGCCAACGGCGTCGAGCAAGCCGGCGAAAAGCAGGTTCGCTATCCCACCTGGAACCCAGTGCTCTTTCAGCCCAAGTCCGGCCCGCTCCTGCTCTTCTATAAAGTCGGACCATCGCCGAGCGCCTGGTGGGGAATGCTCATTACTTCGGCCGATGGCGGCAAAACCTGGTCGCAGCCGCGCCGCTTGCCCGAGGGCATGCTTGGCCCGATCAAAAACAAGCCGATCGAAATGCCCGGCGGAGAACTGCTCTGCCCCTCCAGCACCGAATCGACCGAGACACCCAGCCGTTGGCAGATTCACTTCGAGCGCACGCGCGATGTGGGCGGCACATGGGAGACAACCGGCCCGCTCAACGACGGCCGGCAGTTCGGCGCCATCCAGCCCAGTCTTCTCATGCTGCAAGGCGGCAAGCTCAAAGCCGTCGGCCGCACACGGCAAGGCAAAGTTTTTCAGATCGCCAGCGACGACGGCGGCAAGACCTGGGGTGAAATGACCGCCACCGATTTGCCCAATCCCAATTCGGGCATCGACGCCGTTACACTTGCCGATGGCAGACACCTGATTGTCTACAACCACACCGCGCGTGGCCGCTCGCCGCTGAACGTGGCCATCTCCGCCGATGCGACCGATTGGAAGCCGGCGTTGGTGCTGGAAAGCGAGCCGGGCGAATACAGCTATCCCGCCGTGATTCAAACCGCCGACGGCCTTGTCCACATTACCTACACTTGGCAGCGCAAGCGCGTGCGGCATGTCGTCGTCGCCCCGGCGAAGCTTGTCAGCGGCGGACAGCAAAGCTCCGGCGAAGCCGAATTGAACGGTTTACTCAAGACGTTCCGCGAGGAATTCATCGCCATCACTCCCGGCAAAGGCGATTTTCCGGCGAGCTTTCGCATGGGCGACGAGAAGGGTGCGGATGCCGAGCGGCCACGCCATAGCGTTTCGATCGCGCGGCGTTTTGAGATCGCCCGCTATGAAGTGCCGCAGAATCTCTGGGAAGCGATCATGGGCCAAAACCCCAGCCGCTGGAAGGGAAAACGCAACTCGGTGGAGATGCTTTCCTACGACGAGGCGATGGATTTCTGCCGCCGCGCCACCGAGGCGCTGCGTCGAGCCAAACTGATCGCCGCTGACGAGGAGATTCGCCTGCCGAGCGAGGCCGAATGGGAATATGCGGTTCGCGCGGGTTCGAGCAGCCGCTATTCTTTCGGCGACGACGCCGGCGCGTTGGACGATTATGGCTGGCATCACGGCAACGCCGCCGGCAACGATCCGCCGGTGGGCGCCAAGCGCCCCAACGCCTGGCAGCTCTACGACATGCACGGCTATCTATGGGAATGGTGTGCCGATCGTTGGCACGACAACTATCAGGGCGCTCCCAGCGACGGCTCGACCTGGGCGGCCGGCGGCGACACGCGGCGCGTGCTGCGCGGCGGAAGTTGGAAAGACCCCGCCGAGCGGCTGACCAGCGCCTTTCGCCGCGCCGCCGAACCCACGCTGCGCGACGACGCCGTTGGACTGCGCTGCGTGCTGTCAGCCACGAAGAACTGATCTATGAGCCTGCCACAAGAACTGCGCGCGAATCGGCTTCTCTTACGTCGCTGGACGGCGAGCGATCGACCCATGTTCGCCGAGATCAACGCCGATCCGCGGGTGATGGAATTCCTGCCGTGTCCGCTGTCGCGGCCGGAGAGCGACCAATTGGTCGAGCGAATTGAAGCGAATTTCAAAGAGCACGGGTTTGGGCTATGGGCGGTGGAGATTCCTGAAATTACTCCATTTGCCGGCTTCATCGGACTCAACGTGCCGCGATTTGACGCGCCCTTTACACCGTGTATTGAGATCGGCTGGCGTTTGGCGGCGCAGGTTTGGGGCCAAGGATATGCGACGGAAGGGGCACGGGCGGCCTTGGACTTCGCCTTTCGTTCACTCAATGTCGATGAGGTCGTCGCCTTCACCGTTCCGCGCAACGTGCGTTCGCGTCGAGTCATGGATAAGCTCGGCATGACCTACGCGGCCGGCGAGGATTTCGACCATCCGCTTGTCGCGGAGGGGCAACCGCTGCGCAGGCATGTGCTCTACCGGATTAGTGGCGATTGTTTTCGGACGAGCGGCTGAATGCACGGCGCGTTTGAATGGCACGCCTTTCGACAGTCATTGCCATTGAGTCAACTCCGGCTGTGCTTTCTTGGTGTTTGCTGTCCGTCCGTGCAACAGCCACTGCCCTATCCCGCACCGATTGGCTAAAATCTAATCGTTTCTGCGGCGGAGGCGAGGTGCGAGCAATGAAAATAACTGGCAGTCAAACGCTCCAACAACATTGCGTCCTCTGCGCGGTATTGCTGCTTCTCTTTCCTCTGCTCGGTGCCCGGCGTGCGGAGCTGCCGGAGAGCTTACGGGGCAATGTCGTCAGTGTGTACGACGGCGACACGCTGTTGCTGCGAAGCGGGACGGTTCTGTACAAGATTCGGCTTGAAGGAATTGACGCGCCTGAGCGGGGCCAGGATTTCGGCACGCGCGCGAAGAAAGCGCTCTCCGACCGCGTCATTGGGAAACCGGTCATGATCGTAACGCACGGCTATGATCGCTATGGCCGGGTGCTCGGAACCGTGCTTGTCGGCAGTGGCAAGTCCGTGAATCGCGAACTTGTCGAAGGTGGCTGGGCATGGCATTACACTGCATATTCAAAAGATGAAGGGCTCGCGACGGCGGACGCGGCGGCACGCGCGGCGAAACTCGGTTTGTGGCAAGGGAAAGATCCCGTCCCGCCTTGGGAGTGGCGAAAGACGGAGCGGGGGCGTCGCGTCGCCAACGCAAAGAATCTTGCGCCGCCAATGAAGTCGGTTCGTCGCAACGACGGTCGCCGAGTCCGTGGAAGCCCTCCGGCGAAGAGCGCCGCGTCGCATTTGAAGGCGGCTCGTCCGCCGCCGAAAAAAAAGAGCAAACAGAACGGAACGACAAAGGCGACAAGTGCGCACTGGCTCAATACCGAAAGCGGCGTCCGGCACAACGCTTCCTGCCGGTGGTTCAAAAAGACCACGCAAGGCAAACTCTGCGAACCGGGCGAGGGCAAGGCGTGCAAGATTTGCGGGGGATAACCAGGGCGTTGCGCTCGTGGTGGGCAATGCCCACCCTACGCGCGTACCGGTTCAGCCGGAATCGGAATCTCGCTTCTGCGTGCTTGATGTCTAAAATCGACATGGCACTAATCGTGAAGCCCGTCGTCCAGTGCCCGCCAATCCTTGCCAACCACCCAGGCGAACCGTGCCCTGCCGCCGCTGCGCGACGCCCAAAGCTCGCCGACCTGCTTCTTGTGCAATTCGTCGGGGGCGTTGGCCATTTTGCCCATCTTGTACTCAACCAGCACCAGGCGGCCGTCAAGCAGCTCGACGATGAAGTCGGCAAAAAACTTGCCAGGCGCCAACGGCAAATGAAACCCGCCTTGCGTCGCGCGCTCGGCGTTGCGAAGCCAACGGGCGACGTTGGGGTGTTGGTCGATCCGCGTGGCACACTCGCTTTCCTCGCCGTTCATCGCCCCCACCAGCGTGAACGCGTGTTTGCGAAAACGGTGCCCCTCAAAAAGCTCCGTGGGGGCAGTAGTCTTGTTCCGCGACCGAAAACGCGAACTCGTCGGAGGTCAAAATCGACGCCGGCTCTTCGCGAATCAGCAGGTTCATCGCGTCGCGCACCTGCCGCCGGGCGATCGGTCGCCAGCATTTTGCGGCCGATCGCGCCGAGAGCATGCGCCGCCAGCAGCGTCTTGCCGCCGCCCGTGGGCAAACGCAGGCAGACATAAGGCGTGCCGGCGAAGCCCGGCGGCGCGTGGTAGGTCCG
>DASVGM010000578.1:0-2764 GCA_036379555.1 Pirellulales bacterium
AAGCATCATCGGCACGTGCCCCTTAAACGCCGTGGTCGCCAGCTCGTAGGTATACGGGCCCTCCGAGCTGTTAGGGCGTACAAACTGATCGGTCTCGTTTGAGTATTCAATGCCGTTGAGTCTGGTGGCCGACTTCAAGGCGAACGCCGGCACGGTGCTGAACAACACATTGTCGTTACGCGCCCTGATGCGCACCTTTTCAATCACCACGTCTTCATCGGCCGGGAGTTTGTCTTTGGAAAGCGGCAACAATGGGGCGCTGCGCAGATTGAAGTGGGGCAGCGGCTGCCAACGGCCGGCGTGATACTCGTAAAGCACACCGCCGCGAAACAAGGCGCAGTCGCCGCCAATCCGATAGGGTTTGGTCGAATCGAGCCGGCGAAACTCCACCTGCATCACTTCTTCAGGATTCTCATACACCTCGCCAAGTTGGCCAAGTTCGACCGTTTCAGAAAAACCGACGCTGGTGTAAGACGAGATGCCCACGGGTTGCCACGGCGTTTTTTTACCCGGACGAGGCATGCCCAGGAACCAGACCGTCGCGAACACGCAGGTGGCGAAAGCCAGCCAGAGCATTTGCCGGAAGAAGGTCCATCCCAGTCCGCCGGCCGTGGCGGCCGGCGGTTCGACGGCTTGCAGTTCCGTCGCGACGCCGGCCAGCGGCCAGCGCCGCGCCGTCGCGGCCGGCGCTGTCACCGCGGGCGCGGCGAGCCGAGGGTCGCGGTTGTCGCCCGCATGGTCCTCCTGAGCGCGATGAATCACAAACAGCGCCATCGTCACCAGCCCGATAAACATATATGCGGGCAGGAGCAGGCCGAAGGAAAAGCTCATGTTCAAGGCGGCCGCGACGGCCACCTGCAGCAAGCTCAGCAACAGTAGCAACCAATAAGTGCGAATGGTCTTGCGGCGATAGAGCAGCACAAACTGCAGGTAGATGAGCAGGTTGGCCAGCGACAGAAGCTGGCTCTCGGAGGCGTAATCGTTCCATTCGCGCCAGGTGACCAGTAGGGCGATCACGCCGGCAATGTTGGCCACCAGTGTATTGAGCTGCAACCAGCCCTTGATGTCGGTCAAATAAACGGAGCTGATGGCGACGATCACGGCCAACACCGGCAGCAGAACATTTTGCTCGCCCATGCCCAGCAGCAGCGTGCCGAGCGTGGTCAGCAGCGCGAGATTGACCTGCAAGAGGCGTTCCGAGCGGCGGCACTTGGGCGCGGCGGGCTTGGTTGGCGCCGGCAGGGGCGGGTGGCCCGCGCCGTTCAACTCACGACGAACAGTTCGTTCAAGCTGGGGGCGCTGGTATCGACCGTTTTCAGTTTGGAGAGCCATTTGCTAAGACGGCCGTCCTTGCGAACGGCGTGGAAACGAGGATCGTGTTCAAGATTGACTGCCCGAGGACCGATGACCAGCACCTGCGTGCCGCGGCGCAGGTTTTCCAACAACTGGGCCAGCGCCCGCGGCAAGGCGTCGGCGGCGTGGGGCTCGCAAGTGGCCAGACGCGACATCACGTCGTCCATTAAGGCGGTGGACGCCGGCCCGCTGATCGACCACGGTTCTCGGCCCGCCGCCGCGATGGAGATGTGCCGCCCGCCGGCGCGGCAAGCGTCGGCCACAATGGTGGCGACCAGGCTGATGGCCAATTCGACGGCGTCTTCTTCGGCGGTTTCGAGTGGCCCGGCTTGCCAGAGATCGAGCGCGATGGCCAACCCCTGATCTCGCGGCTGCTCAAACTGCCGCACGACGGGCGTTTGGCGGCGCGCCGAGGTGCGCCAGTGCAGCCAGCGCCGGCTATCGCCGTGGCGCCAGTCGCGGAGGCCAAAAAAATCGCCTTCCAACATGCCGCGGCGCGGCGAACTTTTGCCGCCGCTGGATTCCAGCCCCTCCTGCCAGCGCCTCCAGGCGAGTGTCAGGTGCCCGACGCGCGGATAGACATACAGCGTGTCCGGCAGGTCGATCGTGGCTCGATAACGCAACAGCCCCAAGGGAAAACGCGACGACAACTCCAACGGCCCGAAGCGATACCTGCCGCGCAGGTAGAGCCGGCCGCGGTAGGTGGTGCGTGTCTCATCTCGGGCCGGCAAATAGCTGAACAAGGCGCGGCCGGCGGTCGCGGCGTCCGGACCAGCGGGGGCTTCGCGCACAATGGTATCGACCGCCTCGATGGCCCAGGCGCCGAGCCGGCGGCGGCGATTCGTGCCCAACAGTTCGACCACCAGCAAATCGCCCGATGAAATGGCAGCGGGCAGCTTGCGCTGGACGTCGATTTTGCGCACCATTTTGCTCACCAGCCGCCAATGCACCAAGAACCCGCCGGCCAAGAGGCCAAACAGAATCATCAGCAGGTTGATCTGGCGCGCCATGGCGCCGGCCATGATAAAGCCGGCGATCACCAGGTAGCAACAGCCCTCAAACGTGAGCAGGGCTCGGTAACGCGCTTTCTTCACAGGTTAAACACCAGGTGCAAGATACTCAAACAAAGGCGCAATACTTCACGCGGCCACGAATGAGGCATGATCGTCGCGCAAACGCTCTCTGTAGGGAACGCCCTCCGTGGCGTTCCGTGCGCTACGAAACGACGTCGCCTCCAGTTCACGGCAGCGCCACGGAGGGCGTTCCCTACAGACGTCTCACTCGTGGCCGCGTGAAGTATCGCTGACGGCTTGATTCTACACGGATGTCCCTCCGAGGTCCAAAGGGCGCTGCTCAACGGCTAATCGGCACGGCGTCAAACAAAACCTGTGGGGCGGCCCGCCGGGCCGTC
>DASVGM010000579.1:0-5075 GCA_036379555.1 Pirellulales bacterium
GGTTCAGGGTTCAGGGTTCAGGGTTCAGGGTTCAGGGTAAATGCGAATTGACGCAAGCGGAGCCGATGGACCTTGTCCCCTTGTCCCCTTGTCCCCTTGTCCCCTTATCTTTTCTGAACCCTGAACCCTGAACCCTTTCACGCGGCCGGTTCGCGGCTGCGAGAGCGAGAGGGTTTGGCGGATGCCTGCAAAGCCTCGGCTGAAATCGCCGAGACGACGTCTTGGCCCAGCGCGTCAAGCTCCATGATGAGCTGGTCGACGCGACTGAGAAAATAGAGATAACAAACCAAGGCGGGAATGGCGATCAACAAGCCCGCCGCGGTTGTAATCAGGGCTTCGCTGATGCCACGGGCAAGCTGGTCGGCTTTGCCCATCGCGTTGGAGGTCGAAATATCGTTGAAGGCCCGAATCATGCCAAACACGGTGCCCAAGAGACCGAGCAGCGGCGAGATGGTGGAGACAGCGTTGAAAATGCGCACGTACTTTCGCAGGCCGTTGGAAGCGCGTTCGCCCCCGTCCAACACGGCCTGCTCGACCTCCACCGCGGGCCGGCCCCATTTTTTCACGGCCGCGGCAAAGACCTGCGCCACCGGGCTTTTGTTGTCGGTGCAAAGCTGCAACGCTTTTTCCTTGTCGAGTTGTCCTTCGGCCAATTGGTGCAAGAAACGCTTCACAAAGGGACGCGGAATGACGCGGCCGCGCCGCAAGGCGACAACGCGTTCAAACACAAACACCAGCGTGATGAACGAGCAGAAGATGATCGGCACCATCAAGATGCCGCCCGCCTTGATGATTTCCATCAGGTTGCGTTGCGGAATGACGTCGGCCGCCGCGGCCGCATCGGCGCCTTCTTGAGCGAAGGCGGCGGCGCAGAAGAGAATCGCCGGCAGCCAGGCCGCCGGCCAGACGCGAAGAGGCAGTTGTTTGAGATACGATGGCATTTTTCTGTTCCTGGTTATTTGGACGCGCGGGCTTTGCTCGCTGGGAGTCGTTCCGCCGCGTCTTTCACCAGCGGCGAATTTGGATACGACTTGATCAGCTTCTCGTAAAGCTCGGCGGCTTGCTTGGCTTCTCCCAACTGTTCGTGGCATTTGGCGGCCTCAAACAAGGCCGCGGCCTGCCAGGTGGGATAATCGTAAAGAATCTCGACGCGCAGGTACTCGCGCAGCGCAGCCTCGTAATTCTTCTGATGAAAGTACGCTTCGCCGATCATCCACTGCGCCTTGGCGGCGGTTTCGGTCTTTTCGCCCGTTGGGCTTTTTATGACGCGGCCATAAGCGGCGCGCGCGTCGTCGAGGCGGCCGAGATTCGCCTGGCAGCGGCCAATGACATAATCGACCTCATAAAGCTGCTCGAAATCAGGAAAATCGGCTTCAATCTCCGCGGCCACCTCCAGCGCGTCGTGCCACTCTTTGCGCTGGGCGAGAAGCTGCGCCCGACGCAACGGCACCATCGGCGCCCAACTGTCTGTCCGGCCGCGCATGTTCTCAGCCAGCTCGCGAAAAAGCTCGGCCGCGCGATCGAAGTCGTCTTGGCGATAAGCCGCTTCGGCCACCAGGTATTGAGCCAGCGGCACGATGGGGTTGTCTGGATAATCGGCGATCAGCCGCTCTAGCGGCCCCGGTACGCGCGGCCATTGACTCTGCGCGGCGGCGATCTGCGCTTGCAGATAAAGCGCGTGCGGCGCCACCTGCGCGGCCGGCCCGCCGGCGAGCAACTCCGCCACGAGCTTTTCCGCGCGAGAAAAATCTTTGCCTTCGTAAGCCCGTTCCGCCAGGCGATAGACGGCATCCGACCAAAAGCGCCCGTGCGGAGTTTGCTCGCGCAGCCGCCCAAAAACCGCGTCGGCTTTGTCGCCCTCGCCGGCCTCTCGCAAGGCCCAGGCCCATTCATAGAGCGCCGACTCATGCTCCGGGAATTGCGGAAACTGCTTGTCCAGCCGATCATAAAGCGCGGCCGCTTTTGCCGGCCGCTTGAGACGCTGCTCGAGCCGCGCGGCGGCCAAGAGCGCCGGCCCCAGCCGCGGGCTGGACGCGAAGTGGTCGATCACTTGCTGATACGACCGCAAGGCTCCTTGATCGTCCTTGAGTTGTTCGGCAAGCTGCCCACGGGCCAAAGCGGCTTCCGGCGCCAATTCATCGCGCGGCTCGGTCGTCAGAAGTTGGTCGAGCGCGGCGACGGCGGCGGTGAGATCGTCTTGCTTCATTCGGCTGCGCGCCAGGCCCCACAATCCGCGGGCGCGAAACGTCGGCGCTTGCGACGCCAGCTTGGCGAACAACTCACCGGCCCAGTCCGCGTCGCCTTCGTCCAGGGCCGTATTGGCCAGGGCGAAGGTCGCCGTGGCAGCCAACTCGCCCTCCAGCGGCTGCGCGGCCGTTTCTTGATAGAGCTTTTTGGCCCGATCGAGTTGCCCGCCCTTGGCCAGCGCGACCATCAGTTCGGCTTTTGCCCAACTGCCGGTCTTGGCGTCGGGCATGGCGGCCAGCAGCAGTTCGAGCAGTTGGGCCGCCTCGCTGAAGCGTTCGACGCCGACCAGCGCGGCGGCCCGCTGCCGCACGACGTCGATCCACAACTGGCGTTCTTCCGACGGCGGCTCTTTGGCCAACGGTATGTTGGCCACGGCTTTCAAGGCGTCGTCATAATGCTCTTGGCCAATGTAGGCCGCGGCCAACAAGCAGCGGTCGTGATCGGCCTGGCGGTCGGTCTTGTCGCCGTACACGGCCAAGAGCTTTTCAAACGCCGCGGCGGCACGGGCGTAATCCTTGCGTTCCAACAAGGAGCGGCCAACCAGGCGATCGACATGTCGGGCCAGCGCGGCGGTTGGGTATTTCGCGGCGAATTGCTTGGCCAAGCTTTCCACCTGTTGATGGTCGCCCGCCGCCAGGGCGGCTTGCATCAAACCCAACCAGCTTTTCTCGGCGAATTCATGCTGGGGCCAGGTTTTGACGACCATTTCAAACTGCGTGCGGGCATCGGCCGCGCGGCCCGCGTGCAAGAGCGCGTCGCCGGCATGATAGCGCGCGGCCGCTGCGATCTTGGCATCGTCCTTGGCCTGATCGGCGGCGGCGAGCAACGCGGCGGTCGCCGCGGGCCAATCCTGCTGGGCGGCCTTTGTCAGTCCGAGCCAATAGCGCGCCTCGGCCGCCACCGGCTTTTGATCGAGCAGGGCCTCAAACTGTCGCTGAGCGGCATCGTATTGCTTTAGTTGATACAACGATTCGCCGGCGGCCAAGGCCGCTTGCCTGCGCAAGGGCGAGGCCGCAAAGCGCGGCTCAGCGATCATTTCTTGAAAGGCGTCCAGGGCTTGCTCATATTCTCCGGTCGCATAGAAGCTCAGGCCCAGCCGAAACTGCGCCTTGGCCGCCCAAGCGCTTTGCGGCTTGGCGGCAAGCGCCAGGAAGAGCCGCCGCGCCTCTTCGCCTTGCCCGAGAGCCTCCAGGGCACGGGCCAATCCAAAACGGCAATCGTCTTGCAGCGGCCCCTGTGGAAAACGCTGCAAAGCCGTGCCGTACCAGTTCTGCGCCTGCTGGGCGTCGCCGCCGCGCAACGCCATGTCGCCAAGGTAGGCCAAGGCGTATCCGCTGAGCGGATCGCTTGGGGCGGCGCGCACGAACATTTCCAACGCCGTCTTGGCCTGATCGAATTTGGCGGCGAAGTAGAGTGCCTCGCCCAGACGAAAGCGTGCTCTTGTCGCGTGGGCGTCGCGCGGCCAACGCTGGGCAAAGGCGGCGAAGGTTTCCGCCGCCTTGTCAAATTGGCGCAGTTGCAGCAGCGTCTCGCCGAGATAGTATTGCGCGTGGACGGCCTTGGCGTGTTCGGGAAACTTGGCCAGGAAGGCCTGAAATTCTTCCGCGGCGAATTTCCAGCGTTTTTCCTTGTAATGTCCGGCGGCCACCGCGTATTGATCTTCGGCGGGCCCCGCTTGCGCGGCGGTCGCCAACAGCGCGGCAAGCGCGAACGAAAAAATTGCCGGTTTGAGCATCGAATGGGTGTGGCCGGAAAAACAACCGAAAGCTTCCCTCCCATTATCCCCGGCCGCGCGGAGAATGACAAGCTTCCGCCGTCCGGTTGGAGCAATTCGGACGTCAGCGGTCGTCGTCTTGGAGTGCGTGCGATTCATCGCCGCTTTCTGTTGTCGCGGAGCGACCTTCTTTTTATCTCGGTGCGTGTTGAATCGGCCGTGCGGTCGGCGGGAAGGTCGCTCCGCGACGGGTGAAAGCGGCGATGAATCGCCGCACTTGAACAGCAGTTAGGGCGGTTCACTTCGCGCCTGACCGGCGAATCGCCCATGCGACGCGCCGCCCTTTCGACATCGTCTCGAGGCCAAAGCCGCCGTTGGCCAGCCAACCCACGGCACATCAACTTACCTCTGCGCCGTTCGGCGCGCAAAATGCGATTAACAGTTGCGTCCCGTCCTGCCGCCGCACAAAGCCTACCCCGGGCAAAAACAGATCAATTGTGTTCAAAGGTACACAAATCTCGGCGGTCTTTTGCGCGAACAACGGTTCCTGGCACCTTTATCCCCCCCCCTTTTATGACCCCTGGCACCTTTATTCCCCCTGCTTGAATTTCGTCTGTCGTTAAATGCGGGTAGCTCTTGAGAATCTGCTCATGCGACCAGCCCACGGCAAGCAACTCCATCAAGAGCTCAACGGCGATGCGCGTGCCCTTAATCACGGGTTTGCCAACCAAAACCTTGGGGTCAACGCTGATTCGATCTTGCCAGTCCATTCCCACTCCTCTGTCATGTGCCGTTTGATTGCCTTCACGGCAGATCCTTAGTTTACTCGTTTAACATCGAGGATGAAATAAGTTTCCAAGCTTTTGGACGATACGTGGGGCGGCCTTCCAGACGATCTCCATGCGCTGTTCGCGGGTGCAGACGGCCTGGAAGGCCGCCCCACAGCCCCACATGTCCGCCTGACATTACGACACGTTAGGAGCTTGTTTAACCCTCGATGCTCATCGCCTCCATATCCAGAAGACACCGGCGGGCATTGTGTGGCGGTTGATAAACACATACGCTGTGCCGTCGGTACCGAGGTTCGTGATGTCAGCCGTGAAACCGTCTGTGG
>DASVGM010000580.1:0-2605 GCA_036379555.1 Pirellulales bacterium
CTGGAGGAAGAGTACAAGCCTGATGCGATCGTCCATTGGGGCACGCATGGAACCTTGGAACTGCTGCCGGGCAAAGAAACCGGCCTATCGGCCGCTTGCTGGAGCGACATTTGCGTCGGCACGTTGCCGGTCGTCAATCTCTGGATCATGGACAACTTGGGCGAGGCGACCATCTCGCGCCGCCGCTCTTACGCGTTGTTGTCAGACCATAACGTGCCGGCGCTGGTCAACGCGGGATTGACCGACGACTTGCGGCAACTGCACGACGATATCGACAAGTTCGACGGCCTCGAGCCGGGACTGTTGAAAGAGGAGTTTCGCAAAAACGTGACCGCGGCCGCCAAAACAACCGGAGTGGCCGAGACGCTGTTGATGGACGTGGCCGATCGTCCCTTGAACGACGACGAGATGGCCCGCGTCGCCGAGTATCTGCACGACGTTTATGAATCGACGACGCCCACCCGGCTGCACGTCCTTGGCCAGCCGCCGCCGGAACAAGAGATACCAGCCTACATGGTAAACATTTTGCGGCGTTCGTTTCTCGACCATCTGGCCGTCGTTTGCCCCGTTCCCAAGGAAGAAGACCGGTTCGAAGGCGACAAGTATAAATGGCTGCGAGGCAAAGGCGAGGAGTTGCTCCGCGCGGTGTTGATCGAGAATCAGTCGCCGACGGCAACCATGACCGCTGAGCTGGAAAAAGATTTGGCGACGGCGCGTGACATTCTGGCTAAACTGCGCCAGGCCGATCAAGAAATCGCCGGACTGCTGCACGGGCTTGATGGGCGATACGTGCGGCCCGGCCCTGGCCCCGACCCCATCCGAAACCCCGGTTGTTTGCCGGGCGGACGAAACCTGTACGCCCTGAATCCCGAAGAGGTGCCGACGCGCCCGTCGTGGGAAGTGGCCGTCAGACTGATCGACGACCTGCTCAAGCAAAGGCGGCCGCGGAAGGTCGGCATCGACTTGAATGGCATGAACACGATGCGCGACTTTGGCGTCACCGAGGCGCAAGCGATGTATCTGATGGGCGTTCGCCCGGTGTGGGACGAGAACCACTTGGCGATCGATGTGGAATTGATTCCGCCCGCCGAGTTGAAGCGGCCGCGCGTCGATGTGTTGATCGCGATGGGCGGCATGTACAAAGAAAACTTTCCCACGCGGGTCAAGCTGCTGGACAAAGCGGTGCGGCTGGCCTCGGCCGCCGACGAGACGGACAATCTCGTGCGGCAAGGAACAGCCGGCTTGGAGGCCCGCCTGCTCAAACGGGGTTTCACGTCGGCCAAAGCGCGCGAACTATCGACGGCGCGCATCTTCGGGGCCAAGCCGGGCAATATGTCGGGCACCGGAATTCTGCACCTAGTTCCGCGATCTGGCGTTTGGGAATCGACCGATGAAATCGCCGAGGTCTACATCGACCACATGAGTTATGCCTACACGGGCGACGTCTGGGGCGAAAAAATCGACGGACTTTACGGCGAGGCCGTCCAGGGGACCGACACGATGATTCGCGTCTGGTCTTCAAACATGACCAGCCCACTGTCGAATCACCATGCCTATGAGTACCTTGGAGGCATGAACATGGCGCTGAAAAAACTGACCGGGCGCACGCCTGACGCGATGATCTCCGATGTGCGCCAGCCCGACGTCGGCCGGATGCGGCGCTTTGAGGAAGTGTTGGCCACGAGCTTTCGCGCGGAGATGCTCAACCGCAAATGGCTGACCGGCATGATGGAGCATGACTACGCCGGCGCGGGGCACGTCGCCGAGCTGACCAAGAATTCTTTCGGCTGGTCGGTCACGCGCCCCGGCAGCGTGACGCCGCAACTTTGGAATGAGATTCACGCGGTGTACGTGAAAGACAAGTTTGCTCTCGGCCTGAACGAGTGGTTTGAACGGGTGAATCCGCATGCCCGGCAAGAAGTTTTAGCCACGCTGTTGGAGGCCTCGCGAATTGGTGTTTGGAAAACCGATGAAGCGACGCGGCGTGAAATGGCCCGCGAATACGCCGAAAGCGTCATCAAACATGGCGACAGCGCCGGCCTGGTCAGCGGCGGCAACGTGAAGCTGGAACGTGAGGTGGCTGATTTGCTCAATGCCCCCGGCGAAACGCCGTTGGCGGAACTGGCCAAGAGCTATCGTGAGGCGCTGACGAAATCGAGCGGTGTGGAAGCGGAGATTCGCAATGTCGCGGCGACGCGCGAGATTCCGGCGCTCGCCGCGGAGGCGGCTGAGGCCAAGCCGGAGCTGGTTTCAGGCGACGAACTCGACTTGTCCGAGGATACGACTAATGCTGACAACGGCGATCAAAATCGCCGCTGGTTGCTGATCGGCGTTGTCTCGGCGGCGATTTGCCTGATGCTGCTGGGGGCCGCGCGCCGCAAAGGAGCCGTTTGACGTGGAGCAATATACTCAGCCCGTCGCCGACGTTCTCTATATACTGTCCAATTTGTTTTTGCTGCCGGTGCTGGTGTCGCTGTTGGCGTGTCTGGCCTGGGTGCTGCAACTTTGCGGCGGCTTTCTGCGCGAGTGGGCCGGGCGACGTTCGTTTCGCATGGCTCTTGGCGAACTGGTGGCCGCCTGCGAGGAGCCGTCACTTGAACCAGAA
>DASVGM010000581.1:0-6248 GCA_036379555.1 Pirellulales bacterium
CTTCCCAATGCCGGCCTGGGGAACTTACAATCAGCGGAAATGGGGAAAAGTTCTTTGTCAAACAATTCGCTCTCATGCCATCCACGCAACCGCTGGCCTGGGTCGATGGCTTGACCATCGGCCAGGTTCTCGAAGAAACCACACGACGCCACCCAGACCGCGATGCCGTCGTGTTTCCGCAGTGCGGTGTTCGCTACACCTACCGGCAGTTGTCAGACAAAGTGGATGAGGCCGCCCGTGGCCTGCTCAGCCTCGGTCTATCGCGTGGCGACCATGTGGCCCTCTGGGCCACCAACGTGCCGCAGTGGGTTGTCTTGCAGTGGGCCACCGCGCGGTTGGGCATGGTGCTGGTGACCATCAATCCGGCCTACCGGGCCTTCGAGCTGCGTTACGTGCTCGCCCAGTGCGACGCCAAGGCGCTGTTCCTGGTCGACCAGTTCAAATCGTCGAACTATTTTGGCATGCTCGCCGACGTCTGCCCCCAGTTGCCGCAATTCGAGCCGGGCCAGCTCAACGCCGCCGACTTTCCCTGCCTGCGCTGGGTGGTGGCTGTCAAGGGCGAGCCACCGCCGGGCATGCTCTCTTGGGAAAACTTCAGCCGCCGCGGAGCGGCCCGCGACGACGATCTCGCCGCCTTGCAGGCGCGGCTTTCGCCCGACGACGCGATCAACATTCAATATACTTCCGGCACGACCGGCTTTCCGAAAGCGGCGACGCTCAGCCATCGCAACCTGCTGATCAACGCCTACTTCGTGGGTGACTGCCAGCGGCTCACGTGGCAAGACCGTCTTTGCGTGCCGGTGCCTTTTTACCATTGCTTCGGTTGCGTGCTAGGCTCTTTGTGCTCAGTTGTTCATGGAGCCGCCATGATTCTGCCGGCGGAGTCGTTTCAGCCGACGGCCACGCTCGACGCCATCGAACGCGAGCGGGCCACCGCGCTGTACGGCGTGCCCACCATGTTCATTGCCCAACTGCACGACGAAACCTTCCGCCGCCGCGATCTGACGTCGTTGCGCACCGGCATCATGTCGGGCAGCCCCTGTCCGATTGAGGTCATGAAGCAAGTGGTCGATCGCATGGGCATTCACGACATTACGATCGCCTACGGGCAAACCGAAGCCTCGCCGGTGATTACGCAAACGCACATTGACGATCCCTTGGAGATTCGCGTCGAAACGGTTGGCAAGCCGCTGCCGGGCGTGGAAATCAAACTGGCCGACCCGGCCAGCGGCGAGGCGCTCGGCGACAGTAAACTGGGCGACAGTAAACTGGGCGGCAGTAAACTGGGCGGCAGTAAACTGGGCGGCAGTGAATTGGGCCGCAGTGAATTGGGCGGCAGTGAAGTGGGCCGCAGTGAGCAGGGCGAGCTTTGCTGCCGCGGACACCTGGTCATGCTGGGCTATTATAAGAATCCCGAGGCGACGGCGGCCGCCATCGACGCCGAGGGCTGGCTGCACACCGGCGACCTGGCCGTGCGTTTGCCCAACGGCTGTTACCGCATCACCGGCCGCATTAAAGACATGGTGATTCGCGGCGGCGAGAACGTGTATCCGCGAGAGATTGAGGAGTTTTTGTTTACGCATCCGGGCATTGAGCAGGCGGCGGTGTTTGGCGTGCCCGACGTGAAGTTTGTGGAGGAACTTTGCGCGTGGGTCAAGCTGAAGCCCGGCGCGGACTTGACGGAGGAAGAGTTGCGACAGTTTTGCCGGGGCAGGCTGGCCCACTATAAGGTGCCGCGTTATTTTCGCTTTGTCGGCGAATTTCCGCAGACGGTGACCGGCAAGTTGCAGAAGTTCAAAATGCGCGAGCGCATGATCGCCGAGCTCGGCCTGCGCGAGCAAGAAACCGCCTAAAGGGCGCGGCGGGGTTCGTGCCAACGCCGGAACAATACAAACGGCGGAACGGGGCTGCCTGCGGTGGCGGCCGGTACGCGCCCTCCAAACCTCGCGGTCGGAAAAAAAGGTCGCTCCGCGACGAATGAAAGCGGCGATAAATCGCCGCACTCCAAGATCGCCGCGCCCACTTACGTCTGAATAGCAGAGCTATAATTAGACAGCATTGAGAACCGTTCGCGCGCGTGTTATAACCGGCTGTCGGCTAGCCTAAAACACCTCGCGAAGCCTGCCACTCCCAAGTTGGAAAGTTTTCATCAGCGATGCGAATGCGATTATTCAAAATGTTCCAACGGCCACGATTCGCCAGCCTTGTCCTGTGCGTCGTGCTGGCGGCGCCCGCTTTTACCGTCGAACCCAAACCGGGCCGCCGCGCCGCCGCGCAGCCGGCTACGGCCGCGCAGCGGCAGACTGCGCCCGTGGAGCCGCTCGTCGCCGCCAAGGTGGGCGATGAAGCGGTTTACGTGGCCGAAGTCGATGATATTCTCGCCGGGGCTAAAAAGACGACGCCCGACGACAAATCCGACGCGCTGCGCGAATTGGCATTGCAACAGGCCATCAATCGACGGCTGGCGGCGCAGCGCCTGGCGACGGAAGGTTACGCCGTCGACGAGCAGGAGACGAAAACGCTCTTGGATGAGCTGAAACGCAAGCTGGAAGCGCAAAAGCTGACCTTCGAGGAGTTTCTCCAGCGGCATGGTTTTAATGAATTGATCGTCCGCCGCCGCTTGCAATGGGACGTGATGTGGGCGCAGTTCCTGAACAACAGCGCCACCGACGAAGCCCTGGAAAAGTTTTTCGACGCGCACCGCCGACAGTTCGATGGCACGGAACTGCGCGTGAGCCATATTCTTTGGCCGGTGAAAGCCGCTGATGCCGCCGGGCTGGCGCTGGCCGTCAAGCAAGCGGAGAAAGTGCGCGCGAGCTTAATGGATGGCAAGCTGACGTTCGCCGACGCGGCGGGACGATTCTCGGCCGGCCCCAGCCGCCGCCACGGCGGCGATCTGGGCTTCATTCCAGCGCACGACCTGATGAGCGAACCCTTCTCTCGCGCCGCCTTTCAACTGCAACCGGGCGAGGTGAGCGAACCGGTGGCCGATCAGTTTGGCGTGCATCTCATCACCCGCACCGGCGAAAAGCCGGGCACGGGCGCCTGGCGAGACGCCCGCCGCGAGTTGGTGGCCGCTTTCGGGCGTGAGAAGTTTCTGGAATTGGCCGATGCGCAGCGCAAACGGGTGGAAGTGACGGTCGTAAAATGGTAGGGTTTTCACACTCGCCCGGCCGACGACGCGCGCGTCGCCGACCGTAAAAATGGTTTTGAACGTCGACGACACGCGCGTCGCCGACCGTAAAAACCGTTTTGAACCATGCCGGGGGCAGAAATTAAGTGGGGCGGGCCGCCGGCCCGTCTGCAAGCGAAAGACGGCTCGGCGAGCCGCCCCGCGATACGCCGCCACGGCGAGATGCGAGTTTTCGGATACCCTTCTATACTGCACGCGGGCTGGAATGAGGCGTTTTTACGCGCTCGAGTAGGATGGCCTTCCCAGGCCGTCACCCTGGCTGGTAACGGGCCAGGAGGCCCATCCTCCGCTGGCACCTTTTGTCTCTTTCCAGCCCGCCTGCAGTATAAGCGCAAGACCGAACTTACCCTCCAGCTTGAGAGCCGATCTTCACATGCGGCGCATTCGGCAGGCGTTCTTTGATTCGCTCAGGCTCCTCAAGCACCTCGGCGTCGGCGTCGGGCCGGTGTTTTAGCAGTTCCGTAAGCTGAAAAGCGAAATACTTTTGTGTCGCCGCCGGCTGGCCGTCGGCCGAGGCGTTCGCCACCCAAAGCCGGGTCGAACGCGGTTCAAACAAGACGTTGTGCAAGTTCGATTTCATCGCCACCGGACAATCCATCAGATGCAAGGCGCTGGCGGCGTCAAACGTGCCGGCCTGCGCGCGAACGCGTCGGGCAAGTTCTTTATACCGATCGCCCGCCGACAGCAACACCGTGTCGGCGGTCGGTTCCGGCAAGCGCGGGTGCGCCTCGCCCGGCCGCACGATCTCAAACGTATTCCAATGCGCCGCCAGTCCCACCGCCGCTTTTTCGTCGCCATCGGCCACCACGTAATAATATTCGCAGGTGCGTTTGCTGTCGCGAAAGATGGCCACCGCTTCGTCCAGCGTGGCGGCCTCTTCCAGCACGCGGCGCACCAAAAAAGACATCGGCGTGCCGCCCCAGTGTCCGCGTCCGCCGCCGCCCATCTCGCCGACGGAAACGTGTGAGGTGTTCATGCCCGTCACCGAGCCGATGAAGCCCGCGTAGGTGACGTTGACAAACGGCAGGCGGCCGTCCGGTTCGGCGACCAGCAGCACGGCGTGCTCTTGCAGTTGCCAATCCGTGGAATAATCGAGCACGCGGCCGTGGTAGAGCGTGCCGTCTTTTGTGGCGCCGTTCATCACCGCGAAGCCGCTGCAATGAAACAATTCGGGAATGAAGTTGGCCACCAGCATGTCTTCCAGCGAGCACTCGGCGCCGTCGGCCAGACCTTGCAGTTCTTCGAGAAATCTCCGCGGCATGAAGCGCCGCTCAAGGGCGACGATCATCGAGATCAACTGCTTGGGGTCGAGCCGAACGCCGAGAAACTCCAACCGCTTCTCTTTGGCTTTGACGTTGAACAAATAATCCACGTTCGCCTGAATGTGCTCCTTCAACAGCGCGCCGTGCTGGTAGCCCATTTCGTACGGCGCCCCCTTGAGATGCAGCACGCGGTAGCCGTCGATCTCTTCCAAAAAGCCCCGCCCGCAACGGGCGACGGTCTGGCCGTCGGCCGCCGCGCAGACAAGCGGGCCGATGAACAACGTGAGGCACGTAAACAGAAACCGAAGCATGACGACTCCTTGGCGACGCGTGACGGAACCGGCTGACGCAGACGGCCGGCAGCCGACAGTATACCACGGCGGCATCAACCTGCCGACGCCATTTCGCGCGAACTTGCGCGGCCGAACGACGCTGTCATTATGGCGCCTTATTTGGCATCGCGGCGAACTGGGAAGCGTCTTCGTCGGCCGTGCCGGTGCAATTGCCGCGATTTCAGGAGTTCGTGAAAGGTTTACGCAAATCTGTCTGACAAATCATCGTCGTCGAGATCGGCAGATGTCGAGGAGGCTTCCGCGCCAATTTCGTCATCATCATCGGGGAATAAGGGAAGCCGCTCGTCGGACTTGTCGCGCAGCGACTTGCGCATCCGCTGGGGAGCATCGCGGAGCGGCGGCATGCGAACGGCCGTGCCATTGTTCCAGGCGCCATTGGCGATCGATTCCTCGTCTTGCTGCCGGATCAACTCGTCCACCCTCCGACGAAACGCTTCGCGGTCCCAATCGCTCGGTTCGCCAGGGGCGAACCAGGCTTGATACTCCGGACGCCAGATAAAATCATCCGGGATGCCAACCCGAGGAGGCTCTTGGTCATCGTCGGAAGTCGAGGGTTGGTTCTCCACAGATCCTCTCCAAAAGTTGAGCTTGGTCTGGTTCCATATCGACGAGCATCGACAGAACATGCAAAACGCTGAGCAGTTCGGCCGTATATTCCGCGGGCCAGTGGCCGAGCTGAATGCCGCCGAGTTTCGAGGGCGGCCGCCGGTCGCCCATGATCGGCCGCTCCCGATTCTTTTTACGATAGCTAAACCATTGCGTCAACACGCGCTTGCCTGAAACCTCGTAGTTCCACACCGCGGGCGGCACGTTCTCGACAAACCCCTTTCCGACCAGCAAGCGGCGTTGGGCTTCGTCGTAGACCATCTCGTCAGGCATGGAGTCGGCATCGCCCGAAATGCCGCCTTCCTTGGGAATTCGCGGCGATTTCCCGTTCGACATTCTCGGCGGCCCCGGCCGTCGTCCGGCCTTTGTGTCGGCAAAGCGCTCGCCGAAGGTGTGCAGCCAGATCACGCGGCGGCCCAATTCGGCGGCCTGCGCGAACAAGCTGCGACCGGCCGTGAGGGGAATGCGCAAGCCCGGTTGAGCGAGGTCTTTTTGAAAGCGCGCCGTGTAAGCCGGGTTGGCCGCGACGCCGGCCAGATAGGCCATGAAGTTTTCCGGCGTCACCGTGGACCCGTAGGTCCGCGCGAGAAGCTCCAACAATTTCGCGGACACGTTCGGCGTTTTCGCGGCGGCGTCACGCCAAAGCGGGAAGACGCGGCCGCCAAATGAGCCTTTATAGTGATCCAGGTCGGGGATCGCAGCCGAAAAAGTAATCGCGGGGCCCGATGTTGGCGAGGTGCGATGAAGAGCGGTAAGGTACAGTTGCTTCTTGCTGTGCGCCTTCCACAAACTCGGGTTGGGCCGGTTGATCACCCGATTATCTGGAATGAT
Organism: Pirellulales bacterium; assembly: GCA_036379555.1. Taxonomy (GTDB): domain Bacteria; phylum Planctomycetota; class Planctomycetia; order Pirellulales; family JAICIG01; genus DASSFG01. The sequence goes on from DASVGM010000581.1 coordinate 6,246, forward strand.
CCA
>DASVGM010000582.1:0-3085 GCA_036379555.1 Pirellulales bacterium
CCGTGGAAGCCCATTTTCGGCTTCAACCCGCACTGTCGCTCCTCCCCAACCCGTGAACGGTTACGATCCGGCTAGTCATGCGCCTCCGAGAAAGCGATTTTGCCGGCGATGTTTTTGGTGGAGAAGGGTGTCGCGTAGGCCGCGTTTAGAGGCGTTCGGCCGTGAAACGGGGGCTGGGCGCCCGCCGGGCATCGCGCGCGGCGGCCGCGCCCCGGGCCGACTACGTCTGAATTGCAGCCGCTGAGCGGCGGCTCTTGACAAAAACGCGCAAAATCCGCTAGGCTAAGACGTTACATTTTATACTCGCCTCCGTGTTCACGCCCAGCGAATGCCTCCCCTCGTCATCGAACTGCGCAACGCCGAAGATTCTCGCGACGTGGTGCATCGCGCGGTGCAAGCGCTGGCGGAGGGGCATTTGGTGGCCCTGCCAACAGAAACCGTTTATTGCCTGGCCGCCAGCGCCTTGTGCGAGCCCGCCGTAAGGCGGTTAAAGGAATTCGCCGGCGCAGACTCGCATGCCTTGACGCTGGCCATCAAAAGCCCGGATGAAGCGCTCGACTACGCGCCGTATCTCGGCCCCCTGGGAAAGCGTTTGTCGCGACGTTGCTGGCCCGGCCCCGTCACCATGATCGTGGAAGACCGCCACCCCGACAGCCTCGTGCGGCAGCTCGATCGGCAAGTGCAACAAGCGCTGGTGCGCGAGGGCTACGTCGGACTGCGCGTGCCGGGGCACCAGGTGGTGTTGGACGTGCTGCGGTTGCTGGCGGGTCCGGTGGTGCTGGCCGCCGTTCGCCAGGATGGCGCCGACCCCGTTCGCGCGCAACAGATGATCGACGCCTTTGGCGATAGCTTGGCTCTGGTGCTCGACGACGGCCGCAGTCGCTTTGGCCAGCCGTCGAGCGTGGTCAAGGTTCGCGATCGAGATTTCGACGTGGTGGAAGTCGGCGTCGTCTCGGCGCAAACCCTGAAACGCCTGGCCAGCATGATCGTACTTTTTGTCTGCACCGGCAATACCTGCCGCAGCCCGATGGCGGAAGGACTGTTTCGCCACCTGCTGGCCCAAAAGTTGAAATGCCCGCCCGCCGAGATTGAAGACTGCGGAGCGATTGTCATGTCAGCCGGCATCGCGGCCATGCTCGGCGGCCGCGCCGCGCACGAAGCCATTCAAACCCTGGCGCCGCTGGGCATCGACTTGACCGCGCACGAGAGTCAGCCGTTGAGCGAGCAGCTTGTGCGGCACGCCGATCTCATCCTGGCGATGACTCGCTCGCACCGGCAAGCCATTCTGGCGGAGTGGCCCTCGGCCGCCGAGCGTGTCAAGCTACTCAGCCATGACGGCGCCGACGTGGCCGACCCCGTGGGCGGCCCCGCCGAACTTTATGAGCGCTGCTTGGCGCAAATGACGCCCGAAATCGAACGCTGGGTCGATTGGACGGCGGAACAAATTCAGCCCTGACTTTTACCGCGCGCCCACCGGCGCAAGGAATCTCCCCATGCGAATAGCCATCGGCAGCGACCATCGTGGCTTTAACATCAAGCAAAAGCTGATCGACTTGCTCGGACGCCTCGGCCAAGAGGTGATCGATGCCGGCACGTTCAGCGCTGAAAGCGTCGATTATCCCGACGTGGCCAGCGTCGTCGCCATCAAGGTCAGCCGGCAAGAAGTCGACCGCGGTATTTTGATCTGCGGCACCGGCATTGGCATGTCGATCGTCGCCAACAAGTTTCCGGGCGTGCGCGCGGCGCCCTGCCACGACGACCTTTCGGCGGAGATGAGCCGGCGGCACAACGACTTGAACGTGCTTTGCCTGTCGTCTGACCTGTTGGGCGAAAAGCTGATCGACCGCATGGTGGAGATTTGGCTGAAGACGGAATTTGAAGGCGGCCGGCATGCCCGGCGCGTGGAAAAAATCTCACAATTGGAGCGGCCGAACTGAAGTCATGCCCTTAGACGAAATCGCCAAACGCCTCTTGGAACTGGCGGCCGCGGCGGGCGGCCAACCGACGCACTTGCAGACGCCGGCGGAAGCTCGTGCCGTCATGCTCGCCCAATCGGCCTCACTGGGGCCGCCCGAAGAAGTCGCGTCGATCGAAGACCGCACGATTGCCACCAAGGAGAAGGGGGATGAAATACCTATTCGCATCTACCGGCCTCAGCGGTCTGGTGTGTTGCCGGGCCTGGTTTATTTTCATGGCGGCGGCTGGGTGCTCGGCAGCATCGACACTCACGATGGGCTTTGTCGCTCCATTGCCAACGCGGCCGAATGCGTCGTCGTTTCGGTCGATTACCGTTTGGCCCCCGAACACCCCTTTCCGGCCGGCGCTTCAGACACCTTTTTTGCGCTGGCTTGGGTCGTTTTCAACGCGGAGTCGTTGGGCATCGACCCCTGGCGCGTGGTGGTGGGCGGCGACAGCGCGGGCGGAAACCTGGCGGCGGTGGCCACGTTGATGGCGCGCGAGTACGGCGGCCGCCCAGCGCTCGCTGGGCAAGTGCTGCTCTACCCCATCACGGACTGTGACTTCAACACATCCTCTTATCTTAACTATGGCGACGGCCACTTGCTCACGCGCGACGCCATGGCTTGGTTTTTCAAACACTATCTTCCAGCGGACATCTGGGCCGACGATCCTTTTATTTCGCCGTTGCGCGCGGAGTCGCTGCGCGGACTGCCGCCAGCCCTGGTGATCACGGCCGAGTGCGATCCATTATGCGATGAAGGCAACGCCTACGCGCGACGGTTGGAGGCCGACGGCGTGCCGGTGCGCTGGCATTGTTATCCCGGCATGATTCACGGCTTCATTCGCCGGCACAAGCTGCTGCCGCCCGGCCGCGAAGCCTTGAACGAAATCGCGGCGATGCTCAATGGCCTCACTTCGCACCGCACACGGTAATCGATTTGTGCGGAACGACGACAGATTGTCAAAGATCGAACGTCAGGCTTGCCCTGGCCTGCGCAAACGAGGCGTTGCTCACCACGAGTCGTTGACGCCAGTTTTGTTCCGCCCCGATCGGGGCTTGTCCCCGTCGAGCGATGACTGACCGGCTAGTTGTACGGCGCCAAACGCGTCCCCGTTTTCGCGTTGC
>DASVGM010000583.1:0-5513 GCA_036379555.1 Pirellulales bacterium
CTGGCCTGCGCAAACGAGGCGTTGCTCGCCACGAGTCGTCGACGCCAGTTTTGTTCCGCCCCGATCGGGGCTTGTCCCCGTCGAGCGATGACTGACCGGCTAGTTGTACGGCGCCAAACGCGTCCCCGTTTTCGCGTTGCATCCGCCGCCGAAGGCAGCGGATGCAACGCGAAAACGGAAAGAATCTGTCGGCGGACGTTCGTTCTAGCCGGTCAGTCAGCGCTCCCACCGGGGCAAGCCCGGCGGTGGCGGTGCGGAACAAATCCCGTAGAAAATCTCAACTCATTATCGTGTTAAAGTCGGGCATTTTGCGCAGGCCAGGCCAAGCCCATCCTCCGCCGAGCGCGTGAAACAGCGGCGGAAAGCCGGCGGCTATTGCGTCGCCTGGACCGCCTGTTCATCGCCACGATTTGCCAGACAGCGATAAGCAAGCAAGTCGATCGTGTCCGCAATGAATGACACATGGCCGTCGGCATAGGCGAAATTCCCCCCCGGCCCCGTGTGCCGACTGAAGAAAGAGTAATTATTGGGCCAGTCGCTGATTCGACTCTCGAGCGTGACCGTGCCGGGACTGGCCTGGATGGCCAGCGATTTGTAGTTGAGTGGAATGCCGCATGTGGCCGAACGGCTATCGCGCGCGCATGGCGCGGGCGATGTCGCGCTCGACCGTCGCCTTTTTGATTTTCTCGCGTTTGTCGTGCAACTTGCGGCCCCGGCAGATGCCCATCAGCACCTTGGCGCGGCCTGATTTGAAATACATGCGCAACGGCACCAGCGTCAGCCCTTGCTCGTAAGCGCGGTCGGCGAATTTACGGACCTCGCGGCGGTGCATCAGCAGCTTTCGAGGGCGGCGCGGATCGTGGTTGAAGCGGTTCGCCTGGGCGTATTCTGGAATGTCGCAACCCAGCAGCCAGACCTCGCCCCCTTTCACGCGCCCGTAAGCCTCTTCCAGGGAGAGCTTGCCCGTGCGCAGACTCTTCACCTCGCTGCCCACCAGCACGATGCCGCACTCCAGCGTATCAAGCACCTCATATTCGTGGCGCGCGCGGCGGTTCTGCGCGATGACACGCTCATTGTCGTGCTCGCGATCGGGCTTCGTTTTGTTATTGGCGGCTTTTGCCGTGATTGGTCTCCTCATCCACAAGATCACGCCGCCGCGCCGGGCAAATCGACGTCCATCCCCTCGCCAAAGTAATACTTGCGCGCTTCGGGGTTGGCTAGCACCTCTTGCGGCCGGCCGTGACAAAGCACCCTCCCGCCGCGAATGACGTAGCTGCGATCGGTAATCTGCAGCGTCTCGCGGACTTGATGGTCGGTAATCAAAATCGAAATGCCGCCGTCGCGCAGCGAACGAATGATCTGCTGAATGCTGGCGATCGTCACGGGGTCGATGCCGGTGAACGGCTCGTCAAGCAAAATCAACCGCGGGTCGGAAACCAGGCAGCGGGCAATCTCCAACCGCCGCCGCTCACCGCCCGAAAGCGACATGGCGAGCGATTTTCGCAGCCGGGCGATGTCGAACTTGTCTAAAAGCTCATCGCAGCGTTTGCGGCGGCGTTTGCGATCGAAGCCGAGCATTTCCATCATGCCCAGCAGGTTGTTCTCGACCGAAAGCTTGCGAAAAACGCTCGATTCTTGAGCCAAATAACCCATGCCGCCTTCACGCGCGCGGCGAAACATGGGCCAGCCGGTGACGTTGATTTGGTTGAGCATGACCTTGCCGGCGTTCGGCTCGATCATGCCGCAAGCCATGCGAAAGCTGGTGGTCTTGCCGGCGCCGTTGGGACCGAGCAAACCCACGATCTCGCCGTGACAGACGTTGAAATCAACGCCGTCCACCACCCGCCGCCGGCCATAAATCTTGACCAGCCCATGAACGGAAAGCACTTCATCTTGCATCGCTTATCTCACGAAACCCATGCGCGGAAGGTTGGGAATCAGTTGCGTCCACGACCGATCGGGCAGGCCGGGTATCGGCAGGCCGTGCGGCCAATAGATATACACCGCTTTGCCGATCAGCAAATCGCGTTTCACGTAATACTCGATTTCGTTCGTCTCTTCGTCGTAGCCCATCCACATGCGGCTGTCGTAACTGCGCGGGCTGTTGTCGCCGCAGACCATGTAGCGGTCGGCGGCGAGCGGCAACACAATGGCCGGGGCCGCGGCCAAATCTCGCCAGCTCGCGGGGTGGTGAAAGAAACCGGCCTCGCGCGGCTCCTCGCCGGTGTCGTGGCCGCCTCGTTCGACGGCGATGTAATACACGTCGCGCAGGATCCGCAACTCACTGAAGCGGGCCGCCACGCCCTTGGCGCCCAACCGCGCCGGCAACAGGTCGTTCACATCGGGAACAGGCGGGCCCAGGGGGCCGTAGCGACCGTCAAAGTCGATGACTTTGCCGTTGACCCAGAGGAGAAGCTGATCGTCGACGTTCGCGAATCTCAGGCGGTAATCGCCCGGCCCGCGAACGGCGGTTGGCGCTTCGCGCGCGTCGGCCTTGTCGCCCGGTGCCAGCAAGCGCGCCGCGCCGGTCGCCACGTCGATCCGGCACTCAAACACCGCGCCGCCTTCGACGAGTTGCAAGATCAACTCACCTTCGTCCCCCTCGACATCCACCCGGCAATCCACCGCCAGATCACCCACCCAATTCGTACCGAGAATCTTGGGCGATACCGGATAACCGCCGCGGGCTTCGTTCGTGTTGTAGGCGTAAAAATCGGTGATCAATTGCGGGTCGATGCCGTCGCCGTCGGCGGATGTTCGCCGCCGCCGACCGGCCCAAAACTCGGGCGGCGGAACTTTGTGGTTGTAAACCATCAAGGCGTCGGCCGGCGCGCCGCCGTCCTTAAAGCCGCCGTCATACGCGAACGCGCGGCCTTCATCGACCGGCTGCCAGCCGGGTGTTTGCGGCTCCCAGCGCGAGTCAAGCCCTGCCGGCAGGTAATCGTTGTCGTGAACCACTTGCAGCATGGCTTCGACCTTCGCCGGCGGCTTGCGCTCGATTTGAAGCTTGCCCAGCTTCTGCAACTCGGCCACGGCGGTGGCGTCGGCCGGTTCAAACGGCAAGCCATCCTTGGCCGTGTGAATGTCGCCGTGGCAGACCACCACGATTTCATTCGGCAAGCCGACCACGCGTTTGATGTAATTCTGCTTGCCTTCGCCGGGATTTTTGAAAACCGCCACATCCCAGCGACGCGGATCGGAAAACTCATAAGGAAACTTCGCCACCAGGATTCGGTCGCCCTTGGAAGTGGCGTGGCGCACCCGCTCGTCGCGGCCGCCGGCGGCGAAATCCATCTGATAGCGGCAGATGGGACAGATGGCCGAGGTCACCGTTTGCGGCGGCCCGCCGCGACGAGATTCTTCTTCGCTGGCGCTCACGCGGAACGAATAACTGCAATTGGCGCAACGCAAATCCTTGTGTTGCCCCATCAGCGTGGGCGCCATCGAGCCGGTGGGAATGACAAACGCCTCGGCCTCGAACGTGCGGAACAAGAAGGCCAGCACGAAAGCGATCACCACCGATTCGACAAGCTCGCGCAGGCCGTCGCGCTGGACGACGGTTGGTTGCTCGGACTGAGGTGGAGTTTTCGTGCGCGGCCGCGAGGGGTTTTTCTTGCTCATACTATTGAATATACCGAAAACGACGCCATGAGGGAACTTGGATTCGCCGCTCTTGACCGCTTTTATCCATGCCGCAAGGGTAAGCCAGCACTGGCTTTCCGACAAAATCACTGGCGGCGACGCCGGCCGTCGGCCAAGCTCGGCTGTCGAGCGAAGCGGCGCTGTTGTCGCCCAACACAAAGTATTCGTCGTCCGCCAGCCGAGCTTGCCAGCCCGGCGGCTTGCCCGGCGGCGATCCGTAATAAACATCACGCCACAGCGTCAGATCGGAAAGTTCCAACCCACCATTCCGCATGCCCACCGCCACTGGGCGAGACGTTGGTCGAAACGGCACATCCGGCGTTCGATAGGGCAAAGTCAACAGCGGTCGCCCATCCAGGGCCGCCAGCACTTGCTGATCGCAAACCGCCAACTCAAACAACACGGACGCTTCTGCCGCGGCTTGAAATTGACCACGGCCTAGCGGCCGGCCGTCCTGAGTGACGCCGGCTTCGCCGCGGGCGAAATCGAGTTCCATCAAGAACTGTGAAATACCGTCGGTGAGCGACCAGTTCACCACAGGCGAGTTGGCGATCTCCAAGCGGCACGAAACCAGCAGGTCGCGCACGTAATGCGATTCAATGACAGGGCTCTCTTGGTTATAGCCCATCTCATCCAATACGGCGGACTCTTCTGCCTCGCCCGACGAGCGCAGGCGGCGGTGATGATACGTGAGCCAGTCGATTGTCGGCCTGTTGCCCGCGCCGGCGATGTAGCCATACCGTGAGCCATTACGCCGCCAACCGCTCCGAACGCTATCAGGCTGCCAACGCGCGGCGCTCGAATCCTGCTCATAACGACTGTCATAGACCGGCACCGCGATGGTTCGTAACTCAGCGAGGTTTTTTCGCTGCATGGCGCCGTTGGCGAAGACATCGCCATGACGCAATTCGATCGCTTCGCCCGGCAGGCCGACAACCCGCTTGACGTAGACCTGCGATGCGTGCTCGGGGCTGTGAAACGCCGCCAACTCCCAACGGCGCGGCGAGCGCGGCAAAAAAGCGCCGCGATCGACCACGATCGCGTCGGCGGCCTGCCGCGGCGCCGTATCGAGTCGTGGCCCGGCGGCGCCGCAATTGGGGCATATCGCTTGCCGGCCCGGCATCTCCGGGCCATCGGCGCCGCAACAAAATTCAAAGCCGCAAGCGCCGCACGCCAGACGGTGATGCGCGCCCATGATGGTCTGCGCCATCGACGGGCCAACCACCACGAACGAGCGCAGATACCATGTCGAAACCAGCAGCACGGCCACCGCGGTGAGCACTGCGGCCTCAATGAATGGCCGTGGCGTTTTTGCAGGGTGAGCGCTGACGGACATGGGTTTAATGGCAGGTCGGGTTGTTATACTGCAAGTGGGCAGAAGACTTGTTTGCCGCGATGCGCCATAATCGAAAACGCTCGACAACGCGGCGATGCGGACGGCGGTAATGGACAGCCTTGAGGAATTCTACTGTATGTTCACGTCGAGTGACTATCTCAAGACCGTGAAAAAACTCGCGAAGATCCTGGATCGCGGTCTCATCACCCCTGAAGAATTCGCGGAGAATGTCCTGGGTGGCGCCACGCTTCAAGAACTCGATGCGTACATTGCCGGACAGATTGTCGTTGCGATTCCAGCGTGCGCTCGCGCCGCCTTTACTGCCGCCGTAATCGCCACTACCTCCCCGAGTTTTCAATGTCCGCCGCCGAAGATTGGCGGCCCCGGGCCAGGGCCTGGCCTGCGCAAACGAGGCGTTGCTCACCACGAGTCGTTGACGCCAGTTTTGTTCCGCCCCGATCGGGGCTTGTCCCCGTCGAGCGATGACTGACCGGCTAGTTGTACGGCGCCAAACGCGTCCCCGTTTTCGCGTTGC
>DASVGM010000584.1:0-4523 GCA_036379555.1 Pirellulales bacterium
GATACTTTCCCACGTATATTCCAACGGTCTGGTGCTATTGGCCGAGCCGATGGTTTCGGTCGAATCGGTCGCCTTCACTTTTCGCGTGCCGGCCGGCACCTCCGCCGAACCAACCGACAAAGGCGGGCTAGCCGGCCTGACCTGCGAAATGATGCTGCGCGGCGCCGGGCCGCGCGACAATCGGCAATTCGTCAACGATCTCGATAACCTGGGCGTGCAGCGCAGCGAGGCGGTGGGCGATGCGCACGCCGTTTTTTCCGGCGCGACCTTGGCCCGAAATCTTTCGCCCACCTTGGAGATTTACGCCGACCTGACGCGTCGTCCGCATTTGCCGCAAGCGGGACTGGAGCCGTGCCGGCTGATGGCCCTGCAGGAACTTTCGGCGGTGGAAGACGAGCCTGCCCACAAAGTGATGCTGGAACTGCGGCGGCGGCATTTTCCCGACCCTTGGGGGCGGTCGAACCAGGGCAATCGCGAGGCCCTGGAGGCGATGTGCCTGGCTGACGTGCGCGGCTTTTATGAGCGTATCTACCGGCCCAACGGCGCCATTCTGGGCGTGGCGGGCCGTCTCGATTGGGAGCGGTTGAAAGATGACGTGGGCCGGCTGTGGGGTGACTGGCCGACGCTCGAACAGCCCGACATCGGCGAAGGCGCCGCCGGCCCGCATCGCGCCCATTTGCCCCATGAATCGAACCAGACGCAGATCGCCCTGGCTTATCCCGGCGTGCCGTATCAGCACCCGGACTACTACGCCGCCTCCGCCGCCGTGGCCGTGCTGGGCGACGGCATGAGCTCGCGACTGTTTACCGAGGTGCGCGAGAAGCGCGGCCTCTGCTACTCCGTCTATGCCTCTTACGGTACGCTCTACGATCGCGGCAGCGTCTTTTGCTACGCCGGCACCAGCGCCGAACGCGCCCAAGAGACGCTCGACGTGATGCTGCGCGAGATCCTGCGGCTGAGCGAGGGTATCGAGCCGGGCGAACTGGCACGTCTGAAAACGCGCGTCAAAAGCAGCCTGATCATGCAGCAAGAATCAACTTTCGCCCGCAGCGCTTTGCTCGCGCGAGACTGGTATTTTCTCGGCCGCGTGCGCACGCTCGACGAGGTGGAAGCCATCGTCGACGCGCTTTCGGCCGACGAGATCAACACGTATCTGGCCGCCCATCGGCCGCAAAACTTCACAATTGTCACGTTAGGTCCTAAAGAGTTGGAGGTGCCGGTTGGAATTTCGTAAGCAAACTTTGTCGAACGGGCTGCAAGTGGTGGCGGAATGCAACGCCGAGGCCCGCAGCGTGGCGTTGGGTTTTTTCGTCAAGGCCGGCGCCTGCGACGAGGCCGACGATGTTTCGGGCGTGAGCCATTTTCTCGAACACATGGTTTTCAAGGGCACGCCCCGCCGCACGGCCGATGAGGTGAACCGGCGGTTCGACGAGTTGGGAGCGCATTCCAATGCCTTCACCAGCGAGGAAAACACGGTGTATCACGCGGCGGCCTTGCCCGAATACCAGCGGCCGCTGGTGGAGCTGTGGGCCGACATTCTCCGCCCCTCGCTGCGCGACGAAGATTTCAACACCGAGAAAAAGGTGATCATCGAAGAAATCAAGATGTATGCCGATCAACCGCCATACGGGGCCGACGATCTGGTGCGCGCGGCCCACTTCGGCCGCCACCCGTTGAGCCATAGCGTGCTGGGCACCGTCGCCAGCATTGAGCGGCTCACGGTCGATGCCATGCGCGGTTATTTCGCCGAGCGCTATAGCCCGGCCAATATTTCGCTGGTGGCCGCCGGTAAAGTCGACTTTGACGATCTGGTATCGGCCGCCGAAGAATATTGCGGCAACTGGCAACCGTTCGAGGCGCCGCGTCAAGTGACGGCGGCCCCGCCGCATTGCGGCTTCGATTGCATTCTCAAAGACACGAGCGCGCAGGAGTATTGCATTCAGTACGCCAACGCGCCCGCGGCGACCGACGACGACCGCTACGCGGCCAAACTCTTGGCCACCGTCATCGGCGACGACTCCGGCAGCCGGCTATTCTGGGAATTGGTCGAACCGGGCCTGGCCGAGCATGCCTCGTTGGGGCATCAAGACCATCTCGGCACGGGCCTGTTTGTCAGTTATCTCTCCTGCGATCCGGAGTTTGCCGCCGACAATCTGCGGCGGCTGAAAGATACCTATCGGCGCGTGGAAGAAGAGGGTATTACGGCCGCCGAATTGGAGCAGGCCAAAAACAAGGTGAACTCCCGCGTGGTGCTACGTAGCGAAAGGCCGCGCGGCCGGTTGTTCGTGTTGGGCGGAAACTGGGTTTATCGCGACGAATACCGCTCGGTGAAAGACGACCTCGACGCCATCGATCGCGTCACGCTCGCCGAGGTCAACGCCGTGCTGAAGAAATATCCGCTTTCGGCAAGCACGACGGTGGTCATTGGACCGGTGGCGGTGCCGGCGTAAACCCGGCATATTCATCGTCGTGAACGGCGGTGGTGGGCTGCCAGACGGTGGTTCCGCTATCGCTTGCCGCCGCGTCCGAACCCCGTGGGGCGGCTCGCCGAGCCGTCTTTCGCCGCCAGGCGGGCCGGCGGCCCACTCCACGGCGAGTGTTGGGACCGCCTGTTAGACGCCGCTCGCTGACAAAAAGTTCCGCGGCGCCCGTAGGGTGGGCATTGCCCACCATGAACAACAAACGATTTTCCATTGGCGATTCGCCCTAATTGGACAGCGCCACTTTCGGACGAAAGGCGGGCATAAATGACGCAGGCGTGGCGATGTCCAAGACGCCATCCGCCGTGTGAATAATGTCACGAGATGAAGCGGCAACCCGACATGAAGCGCCGACGGCGCAAGATGCCCTCGGCTTGCCCGAGGGAGTTTCGCGTTGGCCGTCTACACTGGTGTAGACAACCAACGCGAATCTCCACCCGGCGGGCGGGTGGCATCATTTCGGGAACAAAACCTATTGGAAGGGTGGCCCGATAACGAACCTCGCAATGCCCACGTTTTGCGCGGCAGGATGCCACCGTTGACAACTTTAGCCGTGACGTTGACAAAAACAAAAAACGCGACATCGCGCCGCCCGTCGTTAACGGTTTGCCGGCTTGACTTTGCGCGCCGCAGGTTGGCACACGCCGATGCACCACCGCAACGGTAAACATGGGGGGGGTGGTATGGTTTCAAATTGTCAAAGATCGAGCGTCAGGTTTTGCCGCCTGCCGCCTGCCCGCATATTATCTCTTCTACCGCGCCGTTGGCTTGGAGGGTTCTTTTTCGCACCGCTCTGAATCGTGGGGCGGCTCGCCGAGCCGTCTTTCGCCTCTCGTCTGGCTGGCGGCCGAATCCTTGTAGCGGAACTCGTGAGAGTTCTGGCCGCAAACAGGCCGCGCAGGTGCCCAGCGTTCGGATAGCCTATTAACGTAAGCCGCCCGCTCCATGCGCTGCCATTTACGGCCTGTCTAATTTTGTTCGCGCCGGTGGACACCGCGCGAGGCGAAAGCGTGTCATCTATGCGTTTTTCGTGTCATCTATGTGTCATCTATGGGTTTTGTCATGTCATCTATGTGTCATCTATGTGTCATCTATGCGTTTTTCTTGCCGCGGCATGGTCGCCACGATGGACTGTTCCAGCTCTTCGCGCGGCGAGGGGGGTCTTCCGTATAATCGTCCATGTTTTTCTGCTTGGAGTGACAGATTGTGGCACTCCCGCATTCTGGCGCGCGACTGGCTTGGCATGTTTTCCGTGCGCACCAGCGCGCAGAGGCGGTTTTTGTCCTAAACCGTGTACTGTCAAAGGCTTGCAGCATTTTTAGTCGATTTTCATATTTGTGAATCGTGGTCAATCGCGGCCGTTGGTGGCGCGTCACGGCACGTCGGTTACACCCCCCTTATGGAAAAATTTGGACGATGGGTGGCTTGCCGATGACGGTTGGTTACAGGGGGATGGCAACGATTTTTGAGGAACGCGGGGGAGAGCGCGACGGATAGGGCACTCCTCTATTTGACGTTTGCCTGGGTAGCGCACGTAACGTGGACAACGCCCCGGCGGCGGTATAGGACGAGTGTCTTTAGTCGCTCCGCTCACCCGCGAAAAGTTCCGCAACACCCGTAGGGTGGGCACCGCCCACCATGAGCACCAAACGGTTTTCCATTGCCGACACGCCCCAAAAAAGAGCGAACAAAGGAGTGAAAAAAAACAAACCAAAAAACAAACAAAGACACCCATACTTTTGAGCGCGCGCGGAAATCTGTTCAATAGCGGTCGGTCGACGCGATCATCGAACGGAAAAGGTCAAGAAACCGTGGCCGGAATCGGCTCACTGGCAATGACAGGGGAGAATAGTACGCGGCTCGGGCTGGATTTGCATCGACGGCGCGCGGAATGGCCGCTTTGCCCGTCCATCGCCGCGCCGAAGGGCGTGCGGTTAATCAAAAGCCAGACGGCTGAAAGCGGTTCCTTGGAACCACTGCTTGCCTGATCGACCGGCACGCGCCGCCATGCTCGCCGCCCGACCGACGGCACGGTGAAACCGA
>DASVGM010000585.1:0-6633 GCA_036379555.1 Pirellulales bacterium
GCCCGGCGGTGGCGGTGCGGAACAAATCCGGTATGGAATCTCAACTCATTATCGTGTTAAAGTCGGGCATTTTGCGCACGCCAGGCCCATCCTCCAGTCGCCTCGAACCCCAAGATTTAGTCTGGACAACGCACTAGCCCGTCCAGTTGTTTGGTGACGGGTTAATTCGTCGCTCCGTTCGCCAGAGACAACGCATCGTCGTTGGCCCTCATCTCTTCCGCGAGCGCGGCGGTTAATTCGGCGACGCGGCCGGACTGTTCCGCGTCAGCGGCGAGGTTTTTCGTTTCGTGCGGATCGCTTCGTAAGTCAAAAAGCTGCACGCGGTCAACACGCGGATAACGAATCAGCTTCCAGCGGCCGTCGGTGTAGCCGCGCTGCACGTCCCGATAGGCGAACATCAATCGCTTTCGGGCGGGGCGCGTCGGGTCGCTGAGCGTGGCGCTGAAATCAAAACCATCGCTTTGGTTTGGCGAGGCCACGCCGCAAATCTTGCCCAGCGTCGGCAGCACGTCGAACAAATAGACCAGCGCCTCGCTGCGCTTCTCGGCCGCGACGCCCGGGCCGGCGATGATGAGCGGCACGCGCACCGAGTCGTATTCATAGACGTTCTGTTTGCCGATTAGCCCGTGGCTGCCGCGGGCCACGCCACTGTCGGCGGCGAACACGATCAGCGTGTCGCGGGCGAACGGCGACGCGTCGAGCGCGTCGAGCACGCGGCCCATCTGGCTGTCGAGATACGAGATGTAGCGGTAGTATTCGGCGATCAGCTCGCGCACTTGCCGCGGCGTGCGCGGCCAAGGCAGAAGCTTTTCATCGCGAACGGTCATCTCGCCGTTGTCCCAGGGGTGCCGCGGCAGAAAGCTCGGCGGCAGGGGAATCTGGTCCGGGTTGTAACGGATCGGAAAATCGTCGGGTACGATATGCGGATCGTGCGGCGCGTCAAACGGCACATAGGCGAAGAACGGGCCGGCCTTGTGTTCTTGGAGAAAGCGAATGGCTTCGTCGGCGAAAACGGCGCAGGCATGCCGCGGCGACGGCGTCGCTGGGCCGACCTTGCCATTGGCCACGTCGCGCAACTTGGCTTGCATGGGGTTGGTCATGCCGCCGGTAAAGACGCGTCGCGCGATTTGAAACGAGCGGACGAGCGACGCGTCGCCATTGTGCCACTTGCCGCTGATGAAGGTGGTGTAGCCCGCCGCGGCGAAGGCTTCCGGCCAGATGCGGTCGCGCCGGAGCTGTTCGTCGATGTGAAACAGGTTTTGCCCTGACAGCAACATGGCGCGCGAGGGGACGCAGGTGGCGCCCTGCATGCCGCCCTGCATGTGGGCCTGGTTGAAACTAAGTCCGCGATGCGCCAACCGGTCGAGATGGGGCGTTTTGATCACCGGGTTTCCCAGGGCGGCGATGGTGTCGGCGCGTTGGTCGTCGGCGAATAAGATGAGCACGTTCGGTCGATCGGCGCCGGACGCGCGTATGGCCGGAAGCAGGGCGATGACAGTGAGCAGGATGGTTAAGTTGGCGTGGAGCATGATGGTATCTTCGCGGGTTCAAAAAGCAGGCTGCCGCCAGGGGCTTCATACACCATTCGTTCCAATGTGAAGCATCTCCAGCGTTGGGTTGTTCGCGGAACGCCACCGAAGGCGCTCCCTATAACAACACCGAGGGAGGCGAAACGATCGAGCTCGAAGCGGTACTAGGTTTCTGCGCCGCGGCCGGACAGATCGCCAATCACCTGGCTGACGCCCTCATGGTCAAAGATCACAGGCACGTTGCCTGGCGCGGCGAATAACGCCATCCCGTCTCGCACCGCCAGCGCATCGGGATGATCGACCTCCAGCCGGTCGCCGTTGACCATGGCCACCGTGAACGGTTGGAATGGCCGTCTGTGTTTGAACGCGGAAATCGTGTTGCTAAAGGTTTCTCGGTCCATTATTTACGCTCATTCCACTACTGGATATACATACCGACATCATATATTCAGGTTAACCGGACGGCAAGTCGCAGGCACACTCCGTGTGCCGCGGCAGCGTCAGTTAGGGCGTCGCGACGGCGAAACGCGCATGGATGGATAAATCCTCGGCCCAACGCTACGGCACACGGAGTGCGCCTGCTTCTTTAGGCGACGGCCTCATTTTTGGCCGCGTGAAGTATAACATGCCCGGTGGTCGCATGGCCCGAACTGGCAGAAGCCGGCCCTTGCCCAGCGGACGCGAACCGAACAGACTGAATGCGAAGTGTTCTAGCAGAGGAGAAAACCATGAAATTCGATGAATGGCTCACAAACATCCCGATTCAGACAACGCCCAGCGGCGCGCGACTCGATCTGCGTTTGTACGTCTACCCCGATGGCCACGGGAATTTTCTTGTCGAGGATGAGAGTGGAAAGGCTCGTATGCCGGGCCAACCCGTCAACGATCCGGCGGAAGCGCGCGACGTGCTCGAAAAGATTTGGAACCGTGCGATGGGGGTAAAGGTAACGGCGGCTCCTACCCTGCCGAGTCGGACGCTCGCCGAGCGGCTTGGGGATCTCATTGGCTCCGTCCCTGAACTGCCTCCGGATATGGCCGAGAATCATGACCATTATTTGCACGGAGCGCCGAAGCAATGAACCGTGTGTTCGCCGACGCGTTTTATTTTTTCGCGATCCTGAACCCCGACGATGCGGCCCACGAACGTGCGCGTGCCTATGCATCGCAGCATCACGATCCAATCGTCACGACCGCATGGGTTCTAACAGAACTTGCCGACGGTTTGGCTGCGACTCAGAAACGGCATGTTTTCGCCCAGCTCGTCGCACGGCTTCAGGCAGATCCTGACACGGATATCGTACCGCCCGGCGAGGAGTTGATCGGAGCGTCTGACTCCCCCTTCTATAATAATGCTTATCCGCGTTCGTTGTGGCCGAGGCGGCGGTCGGTCAGCCACAAGCTCTACACCGCACCATCCGCCGGCGACAGCGCGGCCAGCGCAAACGCGCACAAATCGTCGGTCGTTGGTTCGCGTGGCGCCGACATGCCGCTGCGCAGATCGAGGGTCGGCCCGCCGGTGTTGTAAATCCGTACGACCGGAGCCAAGGGATAAGGATCGTCGTCGATGCGCCCACTACCGTCGGCCAACGACCGCAACCAGTCGTCGCGCCGACGACAAAACTCCGCCACGGTCGCGGTGGCGTTTTCGCTCGCTGAAGGGAGCACCCAAACGGACACCGGCAACAAGTTGGCATGCCGCGAACAGAACAGGTGCGTGCCCTGTTCCCTGCTCGCCACGGCCCGCGCATGCGGGCCGCTGACGAGGAGCGCCCGTAGCGACTCCTCCGCCGGCAACGCTCGGCAACCCAACGCCAGCGCATCGTCGAAGGCGTTGAGATACCAGCGCGATAGTTTGTCGGCGAACGCCTGCCGCGAGCCTTGCGCTGACAGGATCATGACCGCATCGCCGGCCGTCACGCCGGCGAACCGCGACATCAGATCCAGCAACGCGGCGCGGAGTTGAAGGTGTTCGACCTGCCAACCGAGTTGGTGATCCACCCGCGGCGCCGCGCCGTAAGCTTCGTGCAAATACGCGTGAATATCGTCGGCGGCGGCCAGTTCGCGCAACAGGTGCCGCTGGTTCTCTTGGTCTCGCTTCGCCGGATGTTTGCGACGCACCGGATCGACCGCCAGGGCTGGCATACCGTGGCGCGAGGGCCGCTCAAGCTCGACCGTCAACCGCGCGATATCGTCGCGCAGCTCGTCGGCACGACTTTTCGCCTGGAAATAATGATAGTGCTCCGCGGCGATGCTGGCCGGATCAATCGTTCCCACCGGCCGGTGCTCCGCCAACCGCGTCTCGGCCCGCGCCAGCGTCTCGCCAAGGGCCCGCAGCCGCTCTTGGTGCAGCCGCGCATCGCCATCGCCGCTGCTTGCCGCCGTTGGCTCCGCGCCCGTGTGTTCTTTCGCGTATCGAGCGGCTGCTATTTGGCCGCTCTCGTCAGGCGCCAAATGCGGTTCAGGTTGCGCCTCAACCAGCGTCTGCATTTGCACCACGATGCCGCCGCGCGCCGCGTAAAGGGAAACGACCGTCGCGGTGTCGGGCGACAGGGCCGCCAAGCGCCGCGAAACCGGCTGCGTCAATTGCCGCTCGATCTCGCGCTTGAGCGCCCGCGCGCCGAGCGTGGGGTGGTAGCCTTGTTCGACAATCCGATCGAGCGCCAGTGGATCCACCTCCAACACACATTTGCGGCGCACAAGCCCCTCACGCTGGAAAACGCCGCCGATCACCAACTCCGCGATCTTACGCACTTCAGCCTGGCTCAAGCGGTCAAACGGCACGACGCGGTCGAGACGATTAAAAAACTCGGGGCGAAAGAAATGCTGGGCCGCCCGCACGTAATGATGCGCATCGCTCGAAGTCTCCGTGCGAAAGCCGACGGCCGTGCCGGCCTCGCGCGTGCCGAGGTTCGAGGTGAGAACGATGATGGCGTTGCCAAAATCCGTCGTGCGGCCGAGGGAATCGGTCAGACGGCCTTCGCCCATCACCTGCAACAACAGGTCGAGCACGTCGGGATGCGCCTTTTCGATTTCATCCAGCAACACCACGCAAAACGGCTGCCGCCGCACGGCACTGGTGAGCAGCCCCTCCGGTTCGGCGAAGGTGCCCACCAACCGAGCCGCCGCGCCGGGCGACACGAATTCATTCATGTCGAAACGCAACAGCCGCTCGGCATCGCCAAACAGCCAGGCGGCCAGCGTCTTGGCCAACTGTGTTTTGCCGACGCCGGTTGGCCCGACGAACAAGAGCGAACCCAGCGGACGGCGCGGATCGTTGAGTTGAGCTTTGGCGATCGAAACGACGTCGGCCACGGCGTCGATGGCCTGCCGTTGTCCGATCACTTCGCGGCTCAACGCTTCGACAATTTTTTCTCGCGGCAGCTTCTGCCGGCGATCGGCGAAGCTGACGCCCAGCCCGGTCTTGGCGGCGAATTCGTGATGGATGGTTTCGCGCGTCACGTCCGCGGCCGGATACTTGGCCGCCACGTGCGCCAGAAAGGCCGCCGCCTTGCCCGGAAAAGAGGCGTCGCGCACGTATCGTCGCACAAGTTCGATCGCCGTCGGCAATGCCTCAATGCCGAACCGCGCGCGATGACGGCCTTCGAGTCCGCGCACGACCGAAATCAGGATTCGCCAGGTCGCTCGCTCGTCGGTCTCGTTGACGGCAATGACGTGAAACAGGTCGGCGAAGCCACGATCGCGTTCGCGCCAGACTTGCCATTTTTCGGGCGTCATTTCAGCCACCACGCGCACCTCGCCGCGTTCGATGTAGGGCTTGAGCACGTCGGCCACGCAGAGTTTTGAGTCGCGCGAAACGCCCGCACGATAAGCGCCGAGCAAATCGTCAAAATAAAGCACGTGGTCGCGTTTGCGGACGATTTTTAAGATCGCCAGCAGGCGTTGCTCCCATTGACCGAGATACATCATGCCGGCGATCAGCCGCTGAGGCGACAAGAGCCAAACATTCTGGCGGGTCTGAAAGGGCGATTTGCGTTGCGCCACGATGCGATAGACGTATTCGTGCAGAACCGTGGTCTTGCCCGACTGGCGCGGCCCGACGAGCAGGATCGGCCGGCGCTCGCGGCCGGTCAGTAGCCGCGTCAGCTCTTCGACTTCGCCGTCGCGACCGATCGCGCGGGCCAGATCGTCGGGGAAGAGCCAATCGAGCGCGCGGCCGACGTTTTCCAACTCGGTTGCGCCATCGGCCACTTCGCCGCCAAACAAGGCCGCCAACGTGCGATCGGGCGGCGGCTTTTTTTTCGCCGTCGCATTCACGCTCAGTTCGACGGTCGTTACCCAGGCCCGCCCGCGCAGCGCAATGGCCGACAAGAGATCGCTCGGATCGCCTTCCTCGCGTTCGCGAGCGCGGAAATACCGCTCGTAAACGCGATTGGCGCACGTTCGCGGCGACTCATCCCCGCCTATCTCGAACCATACGTCGGCTAGCGCCGGCGAGAAGGCGATGCGGCGATCGAGCGCGCGAAACGTCACGAGCGACAGCCGAAGTCGCTGCCAGCCCGAACGCAAATCGAACGCCAGGTCGACGCAATGATCGTCCAGGTCGGGGCAAAACGTGGCGGCCAAAAAATCCTCGTGCCGCGGTTCACGGGCCAAATCATGGAGCCGCCGCTTGAGCCGCTTGACCAGTTCGTTGATCGCGCGGTTCAACCGCCGGTCCTGTGTCACCGGGCCATCAATGAACAATCCGCGGCAAACGAACAGCGGCGCCGGTTGCCCCGGCGGCTGATGGCTTTCGACGTAGATGGGAATGGTGAGGTTCATGGGCGTTGAGTTACATCGCTAACGGCGCACTACGCCAATCCGGGGAAGATTGAAACGCTAATCAACGCTAATAAGCACTAATAGAGACTTTCAGGCTCTCAATTAGCGACGATTATTGTGAATTAGTGTTCCAGAGCGTGTTTCCAGAGTCAAATGAACTACCGCCGAACCCCGGCGTCGGCCGAATTAGACACCGTCATCGGGATAGAACCGAGTCTGGCTGCCATTTATGGCGGATCCAAATCTATACCGCCGGTGGATGCCGCGCGACGCGAAAGTAGGTCATCTATGCGTTTTTCGTGTCATCTATGTGTCATCTATG
>DASVGM010000586.1:0-11155 GCA_036379555.1 Pirellulales bacterium
GGAAACGGGTTTCCGGGAGGATGGCCTTCCCAGGCCGTCACCTCCTGATTTGACGGGCTAGGAAGCCCATCCTCCGAGAGCGCGAATCGCCCATTTTGTTTTTCAAAACCGATTACGGAACGCCACGGAGGGCCTTCCCTACCGAACATGAAAATAAAGCTTGAACAAGGCACTGGACGCTCGCTTGTGTTCCTCACGGCGCTCAAACTCAATTTCGGATGCTGCCGTCGTCATTATTCAAATGCCGGCGCAGATACCGGGCACGCTCGATGTTGCGGTCGGCCGTGTCGAGCTCGCTGCCGGTCAGTTTTTGCAAGTGGGCGGGCTGTGTATAGATAAACAGCTTATTGAGGGTCGCTATTTCCAGATCGGCGATCAGGCCCAGATTGACGCCCATGCGCACGCTCGACAGCAAGTGCATCGTTTCCTCGGAACTGATCGTTTGGGCCGTGCGCAAGATGCCGTAGGCCCGGCTCACACGATCGTGCAAGGTTTCTTGGCTCTCTTGGATGAGAACGTCGCGCGCTTTGCGCTCATATTCAATGATGGTGGGCACCACGTCGCCCACCTGCCTGACAAGCTCCTCCTCGGTGCGGCCCAGCGTGATCTGATTGCTGATCTGGTAAAAATCGCCCATGGCCTGCGACCCTTCGCCATACAGACCGCGCACCGCCAAGCTGATCTTTTGCAACGAGCGAAACAGCTTTTCGATCTGCCGCGTGATGACCAGCGCCGGCAAATGCAGCATGACGCTCACACGCATGCCGGTGCCAACATTGGTCGGGCAGGCCGTCAGATACCCCAGCCGATCGCTGAAGGCGTAGGTGATGTGCCCTTCCACCAGATCGTCAATGGCGTTGATCTGCTCCCAGGCGGCCGGCAGGTCGAGGCCGCTGTGCATGACCTGGATGCGCAGATGATCTTCCTCGTTAATCATCAGGCTGACGCGTTCTTGAGGGTCGATGGCAACGCCGCGGGCGCCTTCCGACTCGGCGTGTTCGCGGCTGATGAGCTGTCGCTCGACCAGAAATTGGCGGTCGATTCCCTCTAGCTTGTTGACGTCGAAATAAGCCAACTCGGCCGCTCCCGGAGAACGTATCACGCGTTCGCGCAGGTTGCGTTCGATCTCGGCGCGGTCGGAGGGCGTGGCCCGGCTGATGAAAGGAAAATCAGCCAGGTTGCGCGCCAGCCGAATGCGGCTGCTGATCACGATGTCGGATTCCGGCCCCGATCCGCGCAGCCATTCACCGCTCGTGCGTGCTAGCTCGTCCAATTCCACGACTTTCAAGCCGACCTTTCAATTTGCCGAATCTCGTCTCGCAAGCGAGACGCTTTTTCGTAATCCTCGCCATCGATGGCGTTTTTCATCTCGCGCCGCAAACGAATGAGCTGCGTCTGCTGATCGGTGCCCGCCACCGAGCGCCGCGGCCGTTTGCCGGTGTGCGCCGTTTCGCCGTGAATGTTCAGAATTAGCGGATCGAGCTCTTTTTGAAAGCAGACATAATCATGCGGGCACCCCAGCCGCCCCTGATTGCGAAACTCAAAGAACGTGATGCCGCAAATCGGACAGGCCTGCTGATCGAGCCGCGCCAAGTCTTCCGCCGTGCCGCCCACGAGCTGCTGCGCCAGCGCGCCCGCCAGGTTGCCGCCCTGCTGATCGTTGTCCGAATCAGTGAGATACTGTCGGGCATGATCCTCGCAAAGATGCAATTCTTGCGGTTTGCCGCCCGTCAGCTCGGTGATGTGGAACGTGGCCGATTTGTCACATTGTTGACACTTCATGTCATTCCTTGAACCGCACGACAGGCGTTCGGCCGCTGGTAAAGGGCGAGACGGTTTTCTGCGGAAATTCTATCAGTGGCCCCGGTTGTGTCAATGGCGAGCTGCCGGCCGCTCCGCGCCGTAAGGGGCTTGGAGCTTTATGGATAGGGCAAGTCAGCCGCGTGGAAACTGGCGGCAGTATTCATACAACGCCATGGCGGCGGCTGTCGCCACGTTATAGGCATGGGGCAGGCCATAAACCGGAATCTCCACCACGTCGTCCAGCAATCGCAGCACCTCCTCGTCCAGCCCATGCCGTTCGTTGCCGACGACCAACGCGCAGCGACGCTCAAAACGATAGTCGTGCAGAGATTGCGAATGCGTCGTTTGCTCCAAGCCCACCAGTCGATAGCCCGCCTGCCGCAGTTCTTTCAAAGGCGGCGGCAGCGTGCGATGAACGCGAATGGCGATGGCGGCCGGATTTTCGTCGTCGATGCTGTCGCGGGCGATTCTTTCAATGATTTTGGCGTGGCCGCAACAGATCAACTGCTCGATGCCGCAGCAGCCCGCCGTCCGCGCGAGGCGCGAAAGGTTGACGTTGCTGCGCAAGGGCGCGCAGGCCACCACCAGCTCCCGCGGCCGGTCGAGGGGCGATGGCGGCTTATGACGTTGATGAATGAATTCTGTCATCAGCCAAAAGCATACTTCAGGGCGTAGGGCAACTGAAGTGGCGCGTGGCGGCAACGGCGCGGGTTTGATCGCGAAGATTTGCAACAACATGCTGCTGGCCATCAACCAGATCGGCGCCGCCGACCAGCGAGGCTCGAACCACCAAAGCGTTTTTAGCTCGCTACGCGACATGTTGGATTCGCAAAAAGCAGTTCCACCACGGATCATTCGGATTAGATCCCAAGCGACACTTTGAGGCAATCATCCACGCGCCGCATGACGTGAGGCGGAAGCCGACCAATGACGCGCTTCACGAAGCGCTGATGGAGCGTCAGCGGCGCAGCTCGTCGTAGCGGTCGTAGTCGTCCATTGGCGCTTCGCCCCAGCCCGCGCGCATCGCCGCCTCGACCTGAGCGGGGTACGTCTCCTCTAGGCCGTCTTGCTCCAGGAGCGTTTGGATCCGCTCATATTGCTCGGCGGCCAGCAGCACGTAGGCTTTGTTCGTGCGCGGATCGATTAGCCGCGGCGGCGAGTCCGCATGCCTGTCGAGTGTTTGCTGTAATTCAGGGGGCAAATGCGTCATTCCGGCATTCTATCACGACTCGTTTCCAATCGGCAAGCAGTTCCACAACGGATCATCTGGATGGGCACGGATGTGCGCGAACGGACTCTCCTCAACATCCGTGCCCATCCGAGTTATCCGTGGTTTTTATACTGCGGATCACGTAAAAAAACACCGGCGTCAAGAAGAGGCCGAACAGCGTTACGCCGAACGCCCCCCACAACATCGCCGTGCCCACGGATCGCCGCATCTCGGCGCCGGCGCCCGATGCGAAATAGGGAGGCATCATGTGAATGAAGCACAGCGTCGTCATCACGATCGGTCTCAGTCGGTCCCGCGACGCCTCCAACGTCGCGTCAAAAAGCGACGCGCCCTGCAATTGGCGGTCACGCGCGGTTTCCACAATCAAGATGGCGTTCTTGCATGCCAGCCCCACCAACACCACAACGCCGATCTGTGTGAAGAGGTTGTTGTCGAGTCCGCGGACCATCACGCCCGCCAGCGCGCAGAGGATGCACATCGGCACGACCAGAATCACCGCCAAGGGGAGCGACCAGCCTTCATACAGGCCGGCTAAAACGAGGAAGACGAGAGCCGCGCCCAGCACAAACGCGCTGAGGGGATTCTGGGCGAGATCGCGGAACCGCTCGATGCTGCCGGCCTGCTTCTGCAGATAACTCAACTCGGTCCATTCGTGCGTCATGTTCTTGGGCAAGTCGCGGTCGGCCAGTCGTTCCATCATCGCCAGGGCATCGCCGCTGCTCACACCGGGAAGCGAAATGCCACTGATCGCCGCCGCCGGAAACATATTGTAACGGTTGATCTGGACGGGTCCGGCGGACTCGCGCACTTCGGCCACCGCCGCCAACGGCAGCATGTCGCCGTCGCTGTTGCGGACCTTGAGTTGCCGCACGCCGCTCGCGTCGGCGCGAAAGCGCGCGTCGGCTTGCACGTTCACCTGCCAGGTGCGGCCGAAGCGGTTGAAGTCGTTCACGTAATAGCCGCCCATATTCGCTTGCAACGCTTCAAAGACGTCGCCGAGCCGCACGCCCATGGTCTTCACGTTCTCGCGATCGACCTCCACGTAGAGCTGCGGCGTACGGGCGCGGAAGGCGTTGAACAGACCGGCGAGGCCCGGCTGCTGGTTGCCTTTCGCCACCAGATTGTCGGCCTGGCTTTGCAGCGCGTCGTAGTCGACGTCGCCCATGGACTCGATCATCAATTTGAAGCCGCCCGCACTACCCAGCCCGCGCACCGCCGGAGCGCCGAAGACGAGCACGCGCGCGTCCAAAATCTCGCTCCGCAGTCGTTGGCGCAGCGTCGCGAGGATGGCGTCGCCGCTAAGCTCCGCGGCCTTTCGTTCGTGAAATGGCTTGAGGATGAAGAACGCCGAGCCATAGTTGGAACTGTTTCCATTGACAATGAACGATTGCCCCGGCATCGCCATGACATGAGCGACGCCCGGCGTCTCAAGAGCGATTCGTTCAACGACCTCGGTCACCTCGATGGTGCGTTCCAGAGAGGCGGAGTCGGGCAACTGGATGTTCGCCAGCAGGTAACCCTTGTCTTGCGCCGGGACGAATCCCGCCGGGACGCGGCTGTAGCCAAGGGCCGTCAAGCCAACCAGGCCCAGATAGACCATCAGCACGATCGCGCTCAGACGCAGAGACTTGCCCACCGCGCGGCCATAAGCTTCCGTCACGCGGTCGAAGAGCCGGTTGAAGCGGTCGAAAGCACGCCCCAAAACGCGATTCACGGGCCTGATAATCATTCGACCGATCGCCCCACCGGCGAGCGCGCCCGGCAGAAACGCCATCACACGAAGCCCCCAGTGGATCATGGTCGAACGCAAGCCGTGCTCCGCGCCGCCGAGTGCCGACAGGCCCGTCCAGTTTTCCACAGCCGACGCCAAGAGCGACATGCCCCCGAAACCGCCGAGAAGGCCGAAGAACCACCACGGCAGCACCTCTTTGCTTTCGCCGGCGTGCGCGCCGTGCTCTCTGCCGCCAAAGATCCACGCCGCGCGCGCGGGCGTCATGGTCATCGCGTTGACGGCCGAAATAAGCATCGACGCGGAAATCGTCAGGGCGAACTGCTTGAAGAACTGGCCTGTTATGCCGCCCAAGAAGGCGCTCGGCAGCAGCACCGAGCTAAGCACCAGCGTGATGGCCAGAATCGGCCCGGTGATTTCATTCATGGCGCCGAGCGTCGCCTCGCGCACGCTGAGGCCCTTCGCCAGCCAGCGCTCGATGTTCTCGAGCACGACGATCGCGTCGTCCACGACAATCCCAATTGCCAGCACCAACCCGAACAGGGTCAGCGTGTTCAACGAAAACCCCATCAGTTTCATGACGGCGAACGTACCGATCAGCGAAACCGAAATGTCGATCACGGGCAAGACGAGCGCCCGCCAGTCCTGCAGAAACAGCAAAATGACAGCGGCCACCAAAACGACCGATTCAATGAGCGTATGAAAAACCTCGTCAACCGATTCCCGGATGAACGGCGTCGTGTCATAGAGCGCGGCGTAATGCAATCCGCGCGGGAAACGTGCCGCCAGCTCGCCCATTTTAGCCTTGACGCGATCGGCCGTATCGAGCGCGTTGGCGCCGGGCAGCAGGTTCACAATCAATCCGGACGACGGTCGTCCGTCGAGCCGCATCAAGACATCCTGACTCTTGGCGCCCATTTCGACGCGGCTCACGTCTTTGAGGTAGACGGTTTCGCCTTCCGAGCCGGTTTTGAGCACGATACTCTCGAACTGGTCCGGCTCGGAAAGGCGGCCCAGCGCGGTCATGGTGTACTGAAAATCCTGCCCAAGGGGAACCGGCGGCTGGCCCACCCTTCCGGCCGCCACTTGCACGTTCTGCTCGCGGAGGACGCCGATAACGTCGCCGGCGGTCAGGTTACGCGATTGCAATTTGTCGGGGTCGAGCCAGACGCGCATGCTGTAGTCCTGCTGGCCCCCTACCGTAATGTCGCCCACTCCTTCCAGCCGCGCGATCGCGTCCTTGAGCTGGATGGTGGCGAAGTTGCTCATGTAGAGTTGGTCGTAGCAAGGCCCGCCGGTTTGAGGGTCATCGTCGGCATACAGGTTGATTACCAGCAAGATGTCCGGAGAGCGCTTCTTCGTCGTTACGCCGCTGTTGCGCACAAGGTCGGGCAAGGTCGGCTGGGCGATGGCCACACGATTTTGGACCAGAACCTGGGCCGTATTGATGTCGGTGCCCAACTTGAACGTCACATCCAAGTTATAGGAGCCGTCGTTGTTGCTTTGCGACGACATGTAGAGCATGTTTTCGACACCGACCACCTGCTGCTCGATCGGCGCGGCCACCGTGTCGGCCACGACCTGCGCGCTGGCCCCAGGGTAGTTCGCGCTCACTCGAACCGTCGGAGGCGCCACTTCCGGATATTCGGCGATCGGCAAGAAGCCCGCGGCAATAGCTCCCAACAGGATGATGCCAATGGAGAGCACCCAGGCCAGAACGGGCCGGTCGATAAAGAAACGCGCGAGCATGATACTTCTCCTCTGAGCGAACGATGCTCAATGATCTGCTTGATTCATTTCGGCCAGCTCGATCTCCTTCGCGGCCGCTGGCCGAGGCCGCCACCCCCTGTTGGCGGAGACCGGCATTTCGACAATCTTCGGCTCCACGATGATTCCCGGACGGACTTGCTGAATGCCGCTGACGATCACCTGCTCGCCCGGTTTCAGGCCCGCTTCGATGGCCCGCAGCCCGTCGTGCAGCGCGCCGACGCGCACCGGACGAGAATCGACCTCGTTTTTCTTGTCGACGACGTAAACGACCTTTTGTCCTTGGTCGTTGTCCAAGGCGCGATCGCTCACCAGCAAACCGTCGCGCGGCTGGCCGATGGGCACGCGGACGCGGGCGAAGAAGCCCGGCGAGAGCGCTTGGTCCGCGTTGGCGAAGACGCCGCGCACGCGGAGAGTGCCGGTGTTGGCGTTGATTTGGTTATCGACGAAGTCGATCACGCCCCGGTGCGGAAAATCATCTTCCGTGGCCAGGCCCAACCAGACCGGAATGTCCGCCTTGCTCTCGGACATTTTCCCATCGCGTATCGACTGCCGCACATGCTGAATGGTGCGCTCGTCGACGTCAAAATAAACGTAAATGGGATCGACGGAAACGAGCGTCGCCAGCAGCGTGCCGTTCGCTTGATGGCTCGGCTGAACGAGGTTTCCCTCGGTGACCATGGAGCGACCGATGCGCCCGCTGATCGGCGCGATCATCGTCGTGTATTCAAGGTTCAATTCGGCGGTGGCCAAGGCGGCCTCCGCCGCTTGCACGGCGGCCTTCGCCGTGGCGACCGCCGCGCGAGACGATCCGACCAACGCCTTCGACGCCTCCAGCGCGGCATCCGTCTGGCGCGTGTCCGATTGGTGTTGGTCGAGCTCTTCCTGCGTAATGTATTTGCCGGAGACTAATCGCTTGGTGCGGTCCAGCCGCTTTCGCTGATAGGTCAGGCTCGCGGCGTCTTTGTCAACTTGAGCTTCCGACTGAACAAGTTGCGCGTCGGCCTGCTCCAGGCTCGCTTTCGATTGTTCGAGTTGCGCCCGAGCGCGGTCGGCCTCCGCGATGTAGGGGCGTTGATCGAGCACATACAAGACGTCTCCTTTGCGTACGATCGCGCCTTCCTCGAAATCTCGTCTTTCCAGGAATCCGGGAACGCGGGCGCGAATCTCCACCGACTCGACGGCGGCCAGCCGCGCCGTGAAATCCGCGTAGTCGGCGATCTCACGTTCCACGGGCCGGCTCACCACGACCTTGATCGCGGCCGCCGCTGGCGCCTGGGCAGGCGCACGCGAGCAGCCGGCCAGGCACAGGCCACAAGAAGCGACCGCCGCGGCGAAGATCGCGGTCGCGGTTCGCCGATACCAGATTGTCTCACCATCGTCTGACACGGTTGCCTCCTTGGCGGTTGAAACGGGAGCTTTTTTTATCTGTAGTGCGCTCCGTCGCTCTTTTCCAACGCAGCGCTCGTGCCAAGCGCCTTGGCGCCAGGGGCTTTTCGACGTAGACCATTGGATTCAGGCGGCCTGGGCGCCGATAAAAGATGAAACGCGAGGGTGCGTGAAGAGTCGAGTGTCAATCTCAAGCGCCTGCGGGCCGGCGCGCGCGCCACCATGTTGGCGCGGCGAGCGGCGCGGCGCCGCCTCGCCGATTAGAGGCTATCCGAAAACTTGCCGTGGGGCGGGCCGCCGGCCCGTCTGAGAGCGAAAGACGGCTCGGCGAGCCGCCCCACGACAGGCCGCCACGGAGAAATTTGGGTTTTCGGATAGCCTCTAGCGCCGGGAACGATCGATCGGTGTTCGCGGCGCGAAGCCAAGCCGGAACGGGTTGGAGCGAGAATTCGCGAGCCGCTCCACGGCACGGTAACGGCGGCGAGCGCCATAGATGGCGTCCTCATACGCGCCGCGATGTGAAAAATAGATTGCGACTTGCCGTTGATTGCTCGAACCGCGCGGCCCACTCTCCGCCCGCGCCGCCTCGCCCCACGGAATCGCCAATGAAAAAAAGAGCGCCGTCGCCAACAACCGTCGCGGCGATTGAGCTTCCATGATCTGTTTCCTTCGGTCTTGCGCTGTTTGTTGTTCATCTGCCCGCTTAGGGCCGAGATATAAAGCAGCGTCCGTGCCGGTTGAGGCGCGCAAATACGGTTTTCAACGTAAACCGGCAGCCCAGCAAGGATTACGAACGCGGATCGCTTCTGAAGCCCAGCGTGTACCGCGGAAAGCTTATCAGCGGGCGAGCGCCGGCGCCCGTATTCCGGCGCTACGCCGGTCTTGAGACGCCAGGCGCTGGGCCGCTTGATCAAGGGCGCTTTAAATCATTCCCGATCGAAGAGGACGACCACTTGTTGACCGTGTTGCGATTTGTGGAACGCAGCGCCTTGCGCGCGAATCTCGTTTCACGCGCCGAGGATTGGCGCCGGTCGAGTTTGCCAAGGCGATTGCATGTCGAGCTTGGTGACGGCCCCGACGCCGGGCCGGTTGTCGTGCGCCGCAACTGTGCGTCGTTGGTAAACCGGCCAGAAACCGAGGCGGAGCTTGCGCGGCTGAGGCGTTCGGTGGTCCGCTGAATGTCCTCGAAGGTGAATCGCCTCGTCAGTCAGGAATGGCTATTCTCGGCTGCTCTTTTCGTGATGTCAAGCGAGCGGTCGCTTCGTGCGCGTCTTGAAGCCAGGTGCGGACCTGGCCTGCGCAAACGAGGCCTTGCGTATCGCGACGGGTGAACGTCACTTTTGTTCCGCCACGATCGGGGCTTGCCCCCGTCGAGCGTTGATTGATTGGCTAAACGGCAGATCCTCGGGCACACGTCGCCCCGTGCCGGGCTTGCCCCGGTCGAGCGCATGATTGTCGAGTTTATTTCACGCGCTGTTGTGCCGCAGGCCCCGCCGCACGGCATCGAGGTCGTATTCGCCGAAGGTTCCGACATAGTAGCTGAATTCATAGAGCGGCTTCATCCCTTCGCCGTAAGCCAGATTGTTCATATAGCCAAGAGCGACCGCCTGAGGTGATTCGGTCAAGGCGCAGCCGAGCGCCAGATGCAGGTGATCGGCGAGAAGCTGCCCGGAACCAAGAAGATGCCCTTTCTTCGCCGCGATGGCTAATACTCGGCCGCGGCGCCGCTTGAGCAGCGCGGGGCGCGTTTCCTTGCCGCGGTCGCGATGCACCAGTACGAGATGCAGGTTGTATAAAAACTGCGCGTGGCCGCCGACCCGCGGCGTTGTCAGATCCGCGCCGCCGTCAATGCGCAGGGCGTCGAATTGCCGTTGCACGCGCGGATCGGCCAGAGGATGATGCGCCGTTTGACGTTGGATATAGCCCTCGACTACGTCGGTGCCGGCATCGCCCACGCTGCGTAATCCGTAATTGCGGCGAAACGCCTTGGGGAGCGTCTGCCGCACCAGATGTTGCAGTCGGCCTTTGACGCTACGTGCCATATCGCTCGGAGCCGCATCGGATCGCGTGCTAATGAGAAACTGGCTCACATTGCCTTTGACAAGACGGTGTTCGAGGAGCCGAACGCCATCGGCCTCTGTCGCCGCTGCAAGCTCGCTGTACCAACTTTCGTGCGAAGGCGGCGCGGCGTTCCAAAACACCGAAAGCGACCAGTTGAGCTTATACGCCGGCTTGCAGTTATCGGGCGTGTAAATTGGTTCGGGCATGAGCGTGACGTGCGACCATGCGACTTGTTGCTGTGGAAAGGGAATCCGTGCCAACTGATTGTCGGTCGTCGTCTGCCGCCAATCAAGCCTGGCAATCGCCCTTTCCACCGGGATAAACCCGGCGGAGAAGAAGACTTCTTGGCCGACGGCTGTTAGCCGGTCAATCGTGCCGTCCACGGGCACAAGGCCCGTGGAGCGGCGTAGTAGTGGCGCTAGCGCGCCGCGTCGTGATTTCGTGAGCGGCCTTCAAGTTCATGCTCCGCTCGCCACGTCCGGGCCTTGCGCCCGGCGAGCGGTGATTGGCCGGCTAAAGGGCAACCGCGCGTTCCCCGCCCCGACCGAGCTTGCCTCGGTCGAGCGAATGATTTGTCGAGCTACGAAATCGCCCTTTCGTGTTCCGCGTTCTTCGGTCCATTCAAGCAGCCATCTCTTTCGTTTGATGGAACCGCTTCCGGCGCGGGCAGCGCAGGCC
Source organism: Pirellulales bacterium (assembly GCA_036379555.1). Taxonomy (GTDB): domain Bacteria; phylum Planctomycetota; class Planctomycetia; order Pirellulales; family JAICIG01; genus DASSFG01. The sequence goes on from DASVGM010000586.1 coordinate 10,659, forward strand.
TTTGGCCCGACCCGGACAAGCTTAATAAATCGCCCTTTGTTTCCAGCACAATGGCTCCCACGTCGAGAGCTTCGAGGTCTCGAGCGGCGGTCGATTTTGCGAGGTCCAACAGTTCATTGACCTTCGCCTTAAGTTTTTCATTTTCTTTGCGAAAATTGTCGGCGACCTCGCGCCATACGTTGGCGATCGCGCGGTACTTTTCCGCCTCCTCCTCGGTCGCGCATCGTTTCGCCATGTCGTCGGCGCGCGCGGCCTTTTCTTCCGCATGAGCGCTTCCCGCCTTCTGACGCATCTCGCGCCATTCATCGAATTCGTCGAAAAACTCCTTGACGATCTTCGTGATGATGTCGATCACGCGTTTACGTATTTCCGGCCAGACATGCTTGACAACCCAAGGCCACACCGATTCCATCAACCATTTGTAAAGGGTGGCGAACATGGGCTAGTTCTCCGAGCTGGTTGCCTTGATGGCTTGACCGCAATGGTGACAGGCAACA
>DASVGM010000587.1:0-8621 GCA_036379555.1 Pirellulales bacterium
TGCAACGCGAAAACGGGGACGCGTTTGGCGCCGTACAACTAGCCGGTCAGTCATCGCTCGACGGGGACAAGCCCCGATCGGGGCGGAACAAAACTGGCGTCGACGACTCGTGGCGAGCAACGCCTCGTTTGCGCAGGCCAGGCCTGGCCTGTGCAAAATGCGATATGTTACGGACGAGAATCACCAACGGATCGATGTGAGATTTGTTCCGCTCCGCCACCGCTGGCGGACGCGACGCGAAAAAGAGGAGGCAGAGATCGGTGCCGCGGTAACGCGATTTGGCGGTCAATCATGCGCTCTACCGGGGCAAGCCCGGTAGTGGCGGAACAAAAGTAACATCGCCTGCCTTTAGCACCTTGACCATCGTTTGCGCAGGCCAGGATGCGCCTCCTGGCCCGTCACCAAACAACTGGACGGGCTAGGAAGCCCATCCTCCTTTTCCCAACATCACGCAAGGTTATTTACCGGATGGCGCCCCTGGAAACCCCAACGCGCGAGGGAATTGAACGAGCGGCAACCACTACGGTCGCTTGGCGACCAGCATTAGCGGCCTGCCGAGCCAACACCGGCGCGGCCAATGGCCAAAAAACTGGCGACGCGCAGCGCCTCCACCATGCTATTGGCTTCCGCCACGCCTTGCCACGCCAAATCAAACGCGGTGCCGTGCGCCACGCTCGTCCGCACCACCGGCAGGCCGAGCGTCACGTTCACCGCGCGGTGAAAGCCCAACAATTTCAAGGCGATATGCCCCTGATCGTGGTACATGGCCACCACGCCGTCGAACGCGCCGTCGCGAGCGCGCACCATCAGCGTGTCGGTCGGATGCGGGCCGTCGGCGTCGATGCCTTCGGCTTTAGCCCGTTCGACGGCGGGCGAAATGAGCGTGCGTTCTTCATCGCCAAACAGTCCCTGCTCTCCGGCGTGAGGATTCAGGGCGCAAACGCCAATGCGCGGCGCCGTGCCCTTTAGCCCGCGCATCGCCTGATCGGCCAGCCTGATTTTTTCCAAAATGGCCTCCACGGAAAGCTCGTCGAAGACGCGCCGCAGGGAGGTGTGCAGCGTGACATGAACCACTCCCAAGCCCGCCGGCGACCGCACCTGTTCGTCGGGCGCCAGGTAGAGCATCATGGCGAAGTGGGGCGCGCCGCAAAGTTCGGCCAGCAGTTCGGTATGGCCGGGGTATTTGTGTCCGGCTTGCCACAGCGCCGCCTTGTTCAGCGGCGCGGTGGTGATGGCATCGACGCGCCGCGCAAGCGCCCAGCGCGCCGCCGCCACCAACGCGTCATACGCCGCCTGCCCGCCGCGCGCGTCCACCTGGCAAGCCGGCAGCGTCAAAGCCGCATCGTTGACAACCGTGACGCATGGAATCACAGCGGGTGTGGGGTTCGCATCTTCAGGCCGGTCGATCTGGCGCACCGTCAGCGGCGCGGCGATCAGTTTCACCGCGCGGGCCATGATTTCGGCATGACCGACAACCAACGGGCGGCAACAAGCATGCACGCGCGGATCGCTCCAGGCCCGCGCGATCACTTCCGGCCCCACGCCGGCCGGGTCGCCCATGGTGACCGCCACCAGCGGCCTGTTTGTTGGAGAATTGTTTTCGACGTCTTCGTCCATGCTACCGGCGAATTGACGCTGTCTGGATTGATGTATTCCGTCACGATCGGGGCTTGACCCGTCGAGCGCTGACTGACTGCTAGATCGTCGCCCCCCTGCGCCCCCCCCCATTTCCGCGTGCATCCGCCGCCTTCGGCGGCGGATGCACGCGGAAATGCTAAAGATGGTATTGCGCCGGCGTTCTAGCTTGTTAGTCAGCGCTTCCACCGGGGCAAGCCCGGCGGTGGCGTCGTCAAATCCTAACTCACACGCTGGCCCGTTATCGTATCCAAATCCGGCATTTTGCGCAGGCCAGGCCTAGCCCATCGCGAACGACGCTGTTTCGGGCGAAAACCTTCTAACGCGTCGCCGCCGTGGCGGCGGTGCTGGGCTGCGCGGCCTCTTTCTGCTTCGCGCGCTCGGCGGCCCGCAGGGCTTGCTCGGCGATTTGGCCGCCCAGCAGCAGTTCGTCGGCGGTGAAGTACGGAAAACTACGGCCGTCAGAATGCTCGATGCGTTTGGCGGCCAATTCTTCCCAACTCATGCCGTTGTTCAAGTGCCAAGCGGCCACCTGCGCGGCGCGCTGGGGAAGGCGGCCCTCGCCCAGTTCCGTCAACATCTCCGCGACGCCCGGCTTGGTGGTGACGGATTCGATCGGTTTCATGGAATAGGTCATTTGCGGGCGCGGTTCGGGCTTGCCGTGCTCCAGGCAGACGCAGACGACCTTGAAGTCGCCCTCTTTGTCAGCGGGAATGTTAAACATGCCGCCGCCGCCCATGCCGCCGCCGCCGCCGCCGCCGATGCCCTGCCCACCCGCCTGCGCCAAGATGGGCACCGCGCCAAACGCCTTGGGCAAGTGGACGTTCAACGCTTTCTTGCCCAAGTTCTTGATGAAGATGCGAGCTTCCTTGGAATTCTTGGGGATAATCTTTACTTGAATCTGCCCGGCGTCCATCGCCTCGAACAGTTCCACCGTTTCGTCTTGCGGATTGTAGGCGCCGCTTTTTGCCGATCGCGCCGGCTTGGTCGCCTTGGCGGCCGCGGCGTTCTTGTCGGCTTTCGCGCCGCGCGCTTTCAATCGCGGCGCCGCCGACAACTCAGGCATGCTCAGCGCGCAGACGATCGCCAGCGCGCACACAAACCCGGCCGCTCGTCGCCAGGCTCCAGGCAATTTCGGCAAAGGCAAGGCGGAAAACATGTTTCAAATCCTCTTCGTAGGTCGGCGTCCGAAAAATCAAAGCACTCGTCTGGCGCAGCGCACGATGATGGCGAGAAAGCCAAACTCCCCTTAGCTTAATCAAACCGCCCGGTAAAGTCCAAGAAAAAAAACTGCCGCCTACTGTCCGTCGCCGCCGCCGGTCTGACGCTCCTCCTCAGCCACACGCTCTGGAACCAGCTTGCGCAAGCGATCGACATGGCGTGCGGCCGCGGGCAAAGGGCAGGCCAGCAGATACGCGATGACCGACCGTTCGATCAGCGGATCGCGGTAATCCGGGCGGCCAAACATCGACCAGACCTGATCGAGCGCTTGCCAATCGCCCCAGCGCCGCAGGTCGTCGGCCGCCGCCGCGGCGATCACGGGCCGCTCAAGCAGCCGGCGGTACACGCGGAGCAACTCATCGCGGGCAATGCCGCGGCCATAATCGTGATAGACGCGCAGAGCGGCGGCGAAGTGACGCAGATCGCCCACGGCCGCCCGTGGGTTATCGAGATACCGCGTTTGAAGCCGCGCCAACCCCGCGTCTTCTTCCAACCATAAATAGCCGGCCAGCACACCGTCAAAGCCGGCGCGAAAGTCATTTTCCTGGGCCGCGATCAACCGCCAAAAATCGACCGACACCTCGTGGCGGCCTTGGGCCTGGGCGGCCAAGCCCACCAGCAAACCATAAAGACCCTTTCGCTCCGGCGGCGTTGCCTCATCCAGGAGCCAACCGCGCAGCCGCTCCACCGGCAGCCGCGCGGCGAGTTTTTCGATTTCATCCAGCGGCGCATGGCCAAACTCCAGGTAGGCGTCGGCGGCGAGCAGCGGATCGGCATGCTCGAAGTATTTGACGAAATAGGGCAACCGCTCCACCGTGGGAAGTTTTCCCGCGGGCAGCCGCGCCACGTAGGCGAAGCCGGCTTCGTTCAGCCACACGCACGACCAAGAGAACTCGGCCGCCGCGCGCGCCGGCCGCCGCGCGCCCAGCGCCAAGAGCAAGGCGCCCGGCAGATGGCGACGGTCGTCGGCGGCAGGTGATTTCATTTCAATAACATCTTTCGCCGCCAACTCGGCGGGCGCCTTGAGCGCGCGATGAACGCGGATCTCAAGCGCATCGCCAGCGTCGGCAACGAGCTCCGCGAGCAACGCGGCATCGGCGGCGTCGCGTCGCTGGGCGAGCGTCGGCGCCAGCGTCGTGCAAAACGGGCAAGCGTACAGCGCCGCCGGCGTCAAACAGCCGAACGCGGCGAACAGCAGCCGCCAAAGCATGGCGTTAGCGCACCTGCTCGCCGTCGAGGTGGTAGATCGCCACCGCTTTCCCATCGGGATCGAGCATTTCGCGGATTGTGAACGTACCATCAACCGCCACCGGGTAAAGACTGTAATCGGTCGAATTCCCCGGCTTCATTTCCACGATCACACAATCGTAGATCGCGGCGCCGGGGCCAAAACAGCAGGAGAGATTGTCGCGGACCAAAACGAATTGCGTCAGCCCCGTCTGCTGAAAGCTAGGCAGAATGAAGCCGCGCAGCCGCACGCGCTGGCCGCCGAGCGCCTCAATTTTTCCGGTCAACAACGAACGCTCAAACGGATCGCCTTTGTTCATGTCGAACTTGAGATCGTCAAAGCTGATGTCGCGCAGGCGATTTGACGACTCGGCCGCCGGCTTCTCCGCTGGGACCGGCGCAGCTTGAGTTGCGGCGGGCGAAGGCGCCGCGCCGGCCTCATCCGTCGCGGGCGCGTCAGAGGCCGTTTTTGAATCAGCCGCGAGGTCGGTCGGCGAACCGGTCGTGGCCGCCGGTTGGGCGACTTGTTTGGCCGCTTTCGCCGCTTGTGTCATCGCCGGCGCCGGACGATCGGCACAGCCGGCCGCGCATAACAGCAATGTCGCCAAAAGCGGCGCGGCAAGAATCGTTAGCCGGGTTTGTGCATTCATCATGATCTAGCCTGCGGGGTGGGCCTTGCCCAGCGCGAATTCATGGCGGGCAATGCCCACCTCAAGGATTACTCCAGATGAACCGCGTCCAAATGGTACAACGCGCCGCCCAAGCCATGCATGCCCTGGCTGGGCTCCAGATGAAAGGTTCCGGCCAGTTTCCGCACGCGCATGTTGAAATCAGCCTCCAACTTACCCTTCAGCTTCACCTCGATCATGTCCGTGATCTTGGGATTGCCGCCGAAACAGCATTGGCCTTTGTCGCGCACGAGGATGAAATGTTTCAGGCCGGACGTTTGCCCGCCGGTTGGTTGATACACATACCCCTTGATAAACACCTTCTTGCCTTCCAACTCGACGGCCCGTTTGGGCGGAAAGGCGAGCGGATCGTCAGGGTCGAGTTGCAAGTCGTCATAACTGATGCGGTCAAAGCCGGGCGGAACCTCCGTGGCGTGAACATAAGCCAGCCGCGACCAACCGCCCATCCAAAGCAGGCCGCAGAGCAACGTGCCAATCAAGGCGAAATGCTCGCCGGTGTAAGTATCGGGGTTGGCGCGGATTTGTCGCAAGCTTAAAGCTCCGGCCACGATGCCAATCATGGGAATGGCCGCCAGCGTCCAGCCAAGAAACGCCAAAACGGACAGCAGGCCCGCGATAAAGCTGACCACCGCCAGCGTGCTCAAGGTGCGATAGCGCCGGTAATCTTCTTCGACAAATCCGGGTTCTGCCGCGATTTCAGTACTCATCGCCGTCTAGTTACCCCGCAAAATGGTGACAATCAGTGTGAAAATGCCCGCCGCCGCTGCTAACGCTACGCTGGAAACCTGCCAACGGTTCGCCATAGGCGCTTGGGGCGGGGAATTTTGGCTGCCCGCGCCGGGAAAACCGCTGAGCTTGGCCGTGGTCCGTTTCGATACGATCAACTCCGGCCGTTGGGCGATGTGGCCGCCATTCGCGGCCAACCCGCCTTCACCGGCGACGGGCGGCTGTGCGGCATTTTGGTTGTTGGCGGCAGCGGTATCGGCCATCGCCACCACCTCGCCGATCAATTCCGGAACCACTGGCACCGTGTCATTGGAGGTCGATTGGCCGGGCTGTGAAACTTTGGGCTGTGAACCTTTGGGCTGCAAACCTTTTGGCTGGGGGCCTTTGCCCTTGGTCTTCGTCGCCTTGGAGGGCTTTGCGTTCGCGTCCGCGACCGCCTTCGCGGGCTTATCGGGAGCTGGCACCAACGGCTCGGCGGTTTTGTCGCTCGCCGCGGGGGCGGGCGCCACACCGCCGGTTCCAAACGGAAAGAACGTGCTCGCGCGCTTGACGCTTTCCGGGTCAATCTTGGCCAATTCGGCGAGCTGGGCCTTGGCTTCGGGCTTGGGGCAGGCCCGCAGGTAATTCACCACAGGCACTTTGACCCACGACGATTCTTCGTCGGCGTTCTTAAACAGACTGACGAGCTTGTCCATGCAGCTCCAATCTTGCCAGCGGGCCAGATCGGGAATGACCAGATCGGCGAGATTCGGCCGATCAAGCATGGCGCGCAGTCCGCCGAGCAAGCGTTCTTTAGGCACCGCCTTCGTCTCTTGGCCGAGAAAACGCAAGGCCATGATGGCCGCGTAGGTATCGGTGTATTCCGCGTCTTTGTTCGTAAGGAACAATTCCTCGATCAGCGGCATGCCCTCCGGCCCCTTGAGGATCAGGTAGCAGGCCACCATCGCATCGAGCGCGGTGCGCACCTGGCGGTCGGACGATTTGATCATTTCTTCCAGCACGGCAATGTCGTCCGGCTGGCCGCACACGCCCAACATGGTCAAATAGAGCCGTCGGCGCGAGGCCGGCACCTCGCGGTCGGCGATCCACTTCAACAGCCGATCGCGATGCATGCGCGGTTTGAGGTCTTTCACTTCGGCATACGGCGCTCGGGCGAATTCTTCGTAAGCGTCGTTGGCCAGGACCGATTCTTTGTCTTCCAGGTATTCCTGAAAAAAGACCATGCGGTCGGCGCCGTTTTTTGGCAGTTTGAGAAGCTGTGAAACGTATTTCGCGGCGCGGGGCGAAAGCGCGTTGGGGGCGGCCCATTCCACCTTTTTATCACCCGCCCCTGAAACCAGAAACTGCGTCCCGACGGGCTGCTGCCCGAAGTAGAGCACGTCGAATTGCTTGGGCAAATCGGCCGGCCCTTTGAGCACCTGCTCAATTTCAAAACTTGAAGGGGCGTCGATATTTCCGGCGGCGATGTCCTGCTTGGACGGCCCTTTGAGCATTTTGGCGATCACGGCGGCGTCGGCCGAATCAAGCTCTTCGCTCAGCGTCTTCGTTTGAGCGTTGCAAAAAGGGCAGGCCCGCACCATGACCGGCGCGACCAAAATTGCCAGTGGCGCGAGCAAGCTCGTGGCCACGGCCACCGAAAACCACCGCAGATTGAATGAAGCCATGAAACACCTCCTCCCGTTGAAAGGCATACCGCCGCGCCGGCATCGGGGAAGCCGGGACTATGATTGTACACCCCGCGGCGACGAATGGCGAGGGGGCGGCCGGCGATCAGCGGTTGATCTTTAACTTGGGCAACGCCGCTTGCAGTTCCGCCACGCCCGCATCGGTGACGTTCGTTCGCCAAACCGAAAGGTACTCCAGCTCTTTCAAACCGGCCAGGTGCTTCAATCCCGCGTCGGTGATTTGGGTTTCGTCGAGACTGAGGGTTTTCAGTTGCGACATCTTGCCAAGTTCGATCAGGCCCTTGTCCGTGATGTAGTCTTTGAACAGCGAGAGCGATTTGAGCTTGGGCAAAGCGGCCAAGGTCGTCAGCGATTCATCGGAGATTTGCGTGCAGTCGAGCCAAAGCATCTCCAGAGAATTGAAGCCGCGCAGCTTGGCGATGCCCTCGTCGCCGACGCGAGTTTTGGAGAGCGATAGCGAGAACAACTGCTTCAGCGGCACCACGTAATCGAGCCCCGAATCGGTAATCAACGCTTCATCAAGACGCAGCCGTTCCAGCGTCGTCAGCTTATCGAGTCCCGCAAGGTCGGCGTCGGCGTAGTCGTGATGCGTTTGCAGGTTGATGTCGGTCGAAGCGCCCGACTCCACGGCGCGCATCGCTTCTCGCAGCAGTTCCCGATCCGACGGCTCTCGGCAGCCGCCACTCGCCAGCCCCATAACGACCGCCAACGGCAGGAACGCTCGTCGCCAGGTTTTATCGTTTGCGGCCATTTTCAGATCCTTTCTGGTTGATGTTTTTCGCCGCGAGCGGGCGCAAACCGAGCTCGCGCCGCACCCGGTGTACTTCTTCCTCGCCAAGGTGGTAGATATAGATGGAGTACCCGGCGCGGCCCACCGGCTCGAACTTCTGGAAATAGGTGTAATACGGCCGATCGGTGCCAAACTTGCCGCCCTTGCCGTCGGGTATGCCGTAGACGCATCCGTGCAATATCACCACGCTGACGGCGTACCAACCGGGCAACGGGCCGAGAGCGTCGCTGGCCGGGCTTTGCAAGAGCTTTTTGGGCTGGCCGGTCGGGCCGACCGGCGGCAGCGAAAACTCAATGCCCGCCACGCGCGGATCGAAATGCCCGAAATACGCCAGCCCCAATGGGCGTGCTTCAGGATGCGCGTCGAGCCAGCGTTTCAAGTTCAGCAGGTCTTGGCCCCAGTCGATGTTGCTGTCGAGCAGGTGCCAGCGTCCGCCCAGTGGCCCGCCGACCAGTTCATTGAAATACGAAAGCGAATGCGGGAAGTACCACAAGCTGCTCGCGACCGACCACGCCAGCGCCAAACCGGCCAGCGCCGTCACCATCTTGGAGTGCGGTGATTCATCACCGCTTTCCTTTATGGCGGAGCCATCTTTCTTCGCCATCGTGACTATCCCCGCAGTCGTCATCGAAGTCGAAATCGTATCCT
>DASVGM010000588.1:0-2655 GCA_036379555.1 Pirellulales bacterium
GATGGGCTTTTGATCGGCGCGGTTGGCCAGCAGCCGATGAATGGCCGGGTCGATGTCAAAGCTCAACCCGCGCACGCGGCCATCGCAGAAGGCCGCGTTCCAAACCGTCGGATGCGCGGCGCCAAAGCGGCAGTTGTCGGGCACGAAGATAGAATCCGGCGTCGCCGGGCGATAGCCGCAGCGGCAAATACCGTCTTGGTAGCCGGTGTACATGCTCCAATCGTCGCCGTGGCTGAGCCCGTTGCCATAATCGGCCGCGGAGAGATATTTTTCGCCGAGCAGGTAGGTGTGCGTCAGCCCGTCGCGAATTTCCGCCGGCCCGATCTGGCTGCGCAAATAACAAATGCCGGTATGGTCGCTCACGTCGGCCCAGGGGAACGTGGCGTCGTCGCCGTCGGCCAAGGTTCGCGGGCCGCCCCAGAGATTCACTTCGCAGCGCAACTGGCTCCCCGCGTTGGCCGCGTAATCGCTGCGCGCCGAGACGGCGATCTTGGCGCCGCTCCAGAGGCCAAGACCAAAGGCGGCCTGGATGGCGGTACGCCATCCAGGCCCCTTTCCTCATCCGCCTCAGCCTTTGGGAGTGGCACCAAAGCGATAAATCCCAGGGGTCTGGAGAAGTGGTGCCCCAGGTAACAACCATCGCAATTCCTTTTTAACCCGTTTCTCAACCCGCTAACTCTAACCAACAGCGACTCCGTTTCACGCTGAACCAATACACTGGCCCGTCATCAGCCGGAGTGATGGCTATCGACAGTGATGGCTATCGACAGCGGCGGCGAAGATGTCTATATTTATGCCTTCATCGGGCGGCTAGCTCAGTTGGTTAGAGCGCCATCCTCACACGGTGGAAGTCACAGGTTCGAGTCCTGTGCCGCCCAGTTTACAGTTGTTCGGCCAGAGCTTTAGCCCCGGCTTTCGGCCGAATCTCGATTTGAAGCCCTAAATGCTCGCACAAGGCCTCGATGGCCTTGCAGGAAAGGTCTCGCTCGCCGCTTACCACGCGGCTCAACATGCTTTGCGAGAGGCCGAGATCTTTGGCCAGACGGTAACGCGATGCTCCACACGTTTCTATTGCCAGCCGCACCTGCTCGGACAGGCTGAGTGACTTGTTCTTGGTTTTGCCGGTTCTTTTCATGCCGCTCATCTTAGCTGCGTGTTGCCATATAGTCAAGCATGGATCGCGTCAAAAGCGCTTAAATGCTCGATGTCAGGGTTTCAACCTGGGCTGCGCAAACGGGGTGTTACGCGCCTCGAACCAGTGACGCCCGTTTTGTTCCGCTCCCATTCGGTTTACCCCGGTGGTGGCACAGCGGAACAAATCTCACGTCAAACCGTTGATGGTTTCCTGTGTGAAACACGATCTTTTTGCGCAGACCGGTTCCAGCATGTCGGCCAGTGGCACAAGCTTGCTTTGATCGTCTTGAGTCAGTAGCCTGTAGAGTGCCCCTGCCGGGTTCGTCATTCGTCGGCGGGTGGCTACTTAGAATACATCGAGCCCGGATGATTCATCAGCCTGTAGGCGACTTCGTGAGAAGCCGGGCCGTAGCATCGAGTTACGGCCAGAATTCTTACGAATTCTGCTACGCAATGTGCGCCGCCCCTACCGGGGCCGGTGAATAATCCGGGCGAGAGTGGATGCATCTCGGCCCCTTATGTCTCAGATCACGGCCCGGTTTCAGCACGCGAGCTCCCTGCGGCGGCAAACGGCGATGCTGAGTTTTTTGGCGATCGTCCTTTGCCTGGCCGTGAAAACGGCCCACATGGCCGAACCGCCGGCGGCGTGGTTCACAGACGCGGCGCTCGAACGCCAACGGCGGTTGCCGGTTTCATTGAATTGGGTCAACATGCCAATTCGGCAAAGCCTGGCCGAACTGGCACGGGCACAACAGGTTGCCATACTGCTCGACCGGCGAATCGTTCCTGGGCGGACCATTAACCTGGTGGCCCGGCAGGTGGCCCTGGACGACCTGCTGGAGCAAATTGGCGATAAGACCGATGGCGCGACCAGTTGGCTCGATTCGGTGGCGTATATCGGGCCGCGGCCGGCGGCCCTGCGTCTGCGAACGCTCGCCGCTTTGCGCGCCGCCGATTTGCAGGCATTGCCCAAGAAAGCGCGCGCCGTTTTCCTGGCAAAAAAACCCTGGCTTTGGGGCGATTTGACCGAATCGCGTCAACTCCTCGCCGAACTGGCGGCCGAAGCCGATGTTGAACTGAATGAACTGGACCTGCCGCACGACCTCTGGCCTGCCGCAAGTCTGCCTCCCTTGAGTTGGATCGATCGCCTGACGCTGCTGGCGAACGAGTTTGATCTCACCTTTCAAGTGCTGGATGGCGCTCATGTGCGTCTCGTGCCAATTGAGGAACCGGTGGTGATCGAACGCGGCTATCCCGCCGGCAAGCAAGGCAAGGAGTTGGCCGCGCGCTGGAAAGAGATGGCTCCCAACGCCCAGATTGATCTGGCACGCGGCAAGCTCATCGTCCGCGGCCGAGTGGAAGACCATGACCGACTGACAGCACCCAAGCCGCCGCCGGCAGCCGACGCGACAACGCGGCCGGGCGCCAAGGTATATACGCTGGCCGTCTCCAACCAACCGCTGGCCGCCGTGCTGAACACTTTACGCGCTTCGTCCATTGAGATCGACGTGGATGAGGCCG
>DASVGM010000589.1:0-3320 GCA_036379555.1 Pirellulales bacterium
TATCCATCTAAAGAAGATACTGTTCAACCTGTTTCGGTTCGGCGTGTCGCTCGGAATTGTCGCCTGGCTCGTGGTCGATACCAGCCAGAACCAGGCCTTCGCCGATTTGGCCAAGCAGCCTAAAGACTGGGGTTTGCTGGCCTTGGCGCTCGTCACCGGATTGGGCGGAGTGCTGCTGACCTTTCTTCGCTGGCACGCGCTGATGCGCGCCCTGGGGCTGCCGTTTTCCATCAGAGACGCCCTGCGGCTCGGTTTCCTGGGCTATTTGCTGAACTTTGTGTCGTTCGGCGCCGTCGGCGGCGATCTTTTCAAAGCCGTCTGCATCGCCCGACAATTTCCAGGCCATAAACCTGAGGCGGTGGCCACCGTCATTCTCGACCGCGTGATCGGGCTGTACATGTTGTTCGTCATGGCCTCCGTCGCCATTTTGTGTACCGGCCAATTGCACAACTCGCATGAAACCGTTCGCATTATCGCCCGTGCCGTGTTGGCGGCGACCGTGGCGGGAGCGGCCGGCATGTTGGTGCTCTTGATTCCCGGCGTCACGCAGGGCGGTTTTTCCAACATGCTCAAGCGTCTGCCTAAAGTGGGGCCTGTCTTCGGTAAACTGCTCGGAGCCATCCGCATCTACCGCAACCGTTGGGCGGTGCTGTTGGTCTCGGCGTTGTTGAGTGTCGGCGTACATTCGCTCAGCACCCTCTCGGTTTATTTGGTGGCGCGCGGGCTGCCCGGCGAATGCCCTTCGCTGGCCGATCACTTTGTGATGATTCCGCTGGCCTTTGTCACCGGCGTGTTGCCGCTGCCCGGTAATGGTCTGGGGGCGTTTGAAGCGGCGGTCAAGACACTCTATGAGTTGGTGCCGTCGGATGTTCATGTGGCGGAAGGATATGGCTTCGTGGTTTCGCTCTGCTACCGGGCGGTGACCGTCCTGATCGCTCTGATCGGTGTTTTTTATTATCTCGCCAGCCGCAAAGAGGTTGCCGCGGCGCTGGCCGAAGCGGAGCGCGAAATCGACGCGGCCGACACGGCGCCGGCGGCCGGCGACGCGGTGCTTTCCACCAGGACCGCGAACGCCGCGTAGCGCCGGCTGAATTCTTCACGTTGGTAAAACGAGCAATTGCGAACCGGGCAGCGCGGCTTGGCCTCTCTGAACCGCGCCGCCGTGGTTGTCAGCGGGAACATCAGCTTGAAGCGATTGGTGTTTTTAAATCAACATCCGATAACACGACGCTGTATTTGGCCGTTCATTCAAACAGCCGCTGCTGACGTGCGATCGGCTTGGTCGCATAACCAATCACGCTGCGGCCGCCGTGCTCGTGCGAAATACTCCGCTCGTGGGCGAGCAACTCCTCAAAGTTCGCCTCGGGGGCCAGTTCTTGTTCCACCTTCAACACAAAGCGGTGCAGCCGCCGCAAACCTTCGCCGCGCTCTTTGCCGCCCAGCTTCGCTTTGTCGAGCGAGGTTTGCAGCACTTCAATCGCGCGGTCGTAAACCTTGGTCGGCACCGGAAAAGGATGGCCGTCTTTGCCGCCATGAGCGAACGAAAACCTTGCAGGATCGGCAAACCTCGTGGGCGTGCCGTGAATCACCTCCGCCACCAACGCCAGCGATTGCAATGTTCGCGGCCCCAACTTCTCCATCAACAGAGCCGAGGCGAAATCCGACAAGTTCCGCTCATAAGCCGTCGCCAGCACCGCGCCCAATCGCTTGAGATCGACACAATGCTTGCCTACTTCGTGCCAGCGGTCCATGACCAGTTTGCGAATCTCGGACAGGCTTTTGTCGGGCGGTTGGTGGAGAATCTCCAGAATGGCGTTTTGCGCCGGCCGCGCCTGGCGATCGACGAGGTTGATGATTTCGCCCTGCCAGGGGCCGACAATCGCGGCCTGCGGCGCCTCCACAAAACTCTTCAGATCGGCCGAGTGCCAGTGGTAACGCCGCGCGGTGCGCGTCCGGCCGTTCATGCCTTGCTGCACCACGACCCACTGTCCCTCGCTCGTGACAATGAAGTTGTGCAAATAAAGCTGAAAGCCATCAGCGACGGCGTTGTTATCGACACGCGCCGAAAGCCGGCTGGCCTGCGTTAATCGCGCGGCGTCCAACCCGGTTTGCTCGCCGACGGCCGTCAATTCGTCCGGCGTCTGCAGAGAAGCGCGGCCGCGGCCTCCGCAGACATAGATGCCCAGCTCGGCCGCCTTGGGCCGCAGCGCCCGCTTCAGCGCGGCAAGCACCGACGTGGTGATGCCGGACGAATGCCAATCCATGCCCAGCACGCAGCCGAACGCCTGAAACCAAAACGGATCGGCCAAGCGCGCCAGCAATTCGTGTTTGCCATAATCGAGAACGATGTTCTCCGCGATGGCGCCGCCCAAGGCCTTCATGCGCCCGGCGAGCCACGGCGGCACTCGGCCGGAGTGCAAAGGGAGATCGGCGTGGCCGGAGCGATTCATCGACATGGGAAATCCGTTTCGCGGGAGTCAAACGGCTGGCAATTTACCGGAATATCCGATTTCGAGCGAGTCCGCCGCGTCGTCGAGAATACTAACGCTCCAAGAGCCTTGTCATGTTGGCTGGGAGCGCGTCTTCAAGACGAATGCCGAGTGCCGCGCACCACCTGGCCGCCTCGATGACGTCCATTCGTCGCTCGCAGGTTTCCACTTTCGAGATAAACGACTGCTCTCTGCCGGTTTGCTCGCCGAACGCAGACTGCGAAAGACCAAGGAGCTTGCGCGCATCGCGGAGCCGCGCCACAAATTCGACGTACAGCGGGTCGTGAGCTCCAGGCATTGATTATGCGAAACTGTACCGACAATGCCCGTCACCAATCAGACGCTACGCCGCCGGCTTGGGCGACATATCATACAGGCGCAGCGCGCCGTCGGCGTGAGCGACGACGAGACGCAGGCCGTCGGGATGCAGCGCTAAATCGCGCGCGGTGCCCGGCAGCTTGAACGTGAAAAATGGGTTCGGCTCGGTCGGCTTGAAAAACCAGAGCGTGCCGCCATGCTGTCCGCCCGCCACCGCCACGATGAAGCCGGCCGGATGAAAGGCCGCCGACCACGCCACGCCGTGAAAATGCTCTTTGGGCCGTAAGAGTTGCTTGCGTTCGCCCGACGCCCAATCAAAGAGCGCCACCACCGCGTTGCCGATGCCCGCGAAGGCGTTGCTCACCTCGGTGACGCCGGCGCAGGCCAGCCAAGCGCCGTCAGGGCTGAACGCCATGCCGCGCGCGCCGCC
The DNA here is from genome assembly GCA_036379555.1 of Pirellulales bacterium. Taxonomy (GTDB): domain Bacteria; phylum Planctomycetota; class Planctomycetia; order Pirellulales; family JAICIG01; genus DASSFG01. The sequence continues at coordinate 3,238 of DASVGM010000589.1, forward strand.
AATGTCGGCATGAAACACCGGGTCGTACTTCCACAGCGGCGAACCGTCGAGCTGACGCGCCGCGGCGCCCGACGAAAGATCCC
>DASVGM010000590.1:0-4124 GCA_036379555.1 Pirellulales bacterium
AAACTCGCCGATACGGCGTATCGTTGGCCCCCAGGGCAAGGCGCCGATGATCCGGCCTTGCCCGGCGAAGGGATCGAACGAGACGCGGTGTTCAGCGGCCCAGCGATCTTCGTGCGAAGCGGCGAACACCGATTGCTCATACGCCACGTAGGTGTGCTTGAACGTAAACTGTCGCACGCCGAATTGGGCGAGGCGGTTGATATATCGCCACACCTCACGCTCGTTGTCGACGTACCCGCGCGCCATGACGCACGTGGCCCGCACCGTCAAACCCTTCGCCGCGGCGAAGAACCGCTTAAGCGTCGGCGCCGCTTCGCCCATTAGTCGGCGATTATGCCGCTCGTCGAAGTGATGCCGCGAATAGCAGAGATACGATAAGCCGGCGTCGGCAAACGACTGAGCCAGGCGGCGTGTGAGCAGGCTGCCGTTGGTGAAGCAGGCAACCTCATTGAAGATCGGCTTGCCGCGACGAATGATCTCCGACACCGCGTCGGCTTTCAGCAATGGTTCGCCGCCGCCCGTAATCACCAGGCGTGACGCGCCGCGAGCCTTCGCGAATTGGAAGTACCGATCAAGATCCATCGTCGCCCAATCGCAGGCGTCATGCCGCAACGCACTGACCGACGACTTCGAGAAGCAGAATAAGCAGCGGCAATTACAGGCCATCCGTACCGGCAAGACACTGCACGTCAAAAAGCGGCAACCTAGCCAGGCGTCTTGCCGCGCCGTGCGTGCTCTTTCGCCCAATATTGGCTGAATCTCCAGCGCATTGTTTGCGTTCATTGCGGTTGCGGCGCCTCCAGGTCGCAGATATATTGAATCGACTTGCCGCGCCAGGCAGCCTCCCAGGGAAGTTGCTCGATGACCACTGGCGATGCGCCGAGAACGTCCGCGAGTGCGCCGCGCACCATGTCCTCGGAGACTCGATCGCAGCGCGTGCGAAACGTAATCGCTCCATTGCCTGCTTGGTGCAGGGAGAAGAACGGCAGCGGAACATGAAACAGGGCCACGGTGACACTAATGCTGGGCACTGGTTTTCCGTCGTTCGCGCGAAAGACGACCGGCCGGCGCCGCTCGATACCGACGAGCCGTGGCACTTCATGTGCGAACGTCAACGCCGCGAAATCGCCGGTGCGGTAACGTACCAGCGGCAAAAAAGGATTGACTCCGCCGGTCACGACAATTTCTCCTCGCGTCTCCGGCGGAAGCGGTTCGCCCGATTCGTCCAGGATTTCAACAAACAAATTGTGTGGCAGAATCTCGTGCTCGTCGGCGACAATGTCAGCGTGAGTAAAGGCGATGGGGCCGGTTTCATTCATCGAATAAACATCGATCACCGGACAGCCGAAATGGCGTCGCAGACGGTCGCGCAAGGCCGGCAGGAGCATTGTCGCCGACGACAGGATGGCTTTTGGCCTTGCTTGTAACTCCAGCTCCGCAAGCTGCTCAAGCGCGAATGGATCACCGGTGACCAGTTCTGGAGAACAATCGTCGAAAAACATCCGGCGATCATCAGCATGAAACCAATCGGCCGGATTGAGATTGATCTTGGCATGACCGGCCTCGCGGAGATACGAGCTGATCGAGGCGAACGTGTAGGTGCGAATTTGAGCGGCCACCTGCAGGAGCGATACGCAATCTCCGCCGGTCAACGCCACGCCATGCGCCGCCAAGGCCGACTCAAACAGCGGCAAGTAACGCGCCGGCGCCACCGGGTGAGAAGGAAGGTGCAACAGATTGCCGCTCGTCCCCGACGTTTTATAGACAATCAGATCATTCAAATCGGCCGAGTCCGGCACGAACGACCACGGCTCGCGGCGTAAGTCTTCGCGGTCGCAGGTCGGCAAGCGGCCGTGAATCAGACGCTGGCGATAGAACGGCACGTCGCGCCGGCAGCGATCAATAAAGTCGCCAACCCAGGCCGGGGTTTTGCCATATTTCCAACGGCGGCGCTCGGTGCCTTGCCTGGCGGCGAAGGCTTGCACGTCGGCCAGGCCGGCTTCGGTCAGGCGTTCGCCGCATGAATAGGTCCACCGCGGCGCGTGCTCGTGCTGCCGCAAGCGACTCAGCATCGCCCGGCCGCGGTCGGTAAGCAGCGGAAATCGTTCGGCTTCGGTAAGCGGGGCGTCCAACATGGTCGATCGTTATTCGGGCGAGTATCTGGCGGCGGCTTCCTCGGCGCGCTTGCGAGCCATGGCTTCGCGAACCTGGCGGGCACGGGCTTCAGCCGAGCGCGTTTCACGGATCACGCGGTCGCGTTCCACGCTGTCGAGCGTAGTCAAGCGGTCGGCGGCCTGCGCTTCCGATTCTCCCGCTGGACAAAACCCTAATTCTTTCAAACAGAGCCGGACCAATTCTTCGCGCCGATCGGCATCGCTGACGACAGCCTCGGCGGGAACCAGGCTTGCGAGCTGCGCAAGTACTTCGGATCGCAAAAACGTCAAACTAGCATCGGCCAACTCGGGCCGGGCCAAGAACCATTCGTCACGCAATAACCACAAGACGACCGCCGCAAGCGACTGCGCCGCCGGCAGCGCCAAGACGAAAATGCTTTGCGGAGCGTGGGGAATCGATCGCCCTAGCACACGCAAGTGATCGCACGCCAACGCGACAACGTCAATCCGCTCCGGCGGCAGCAGGAATTCTTCCGGGCATTCCGCCAGGCGATGCAGCAAGGAATCGAGTTGAGGGCCTATCAGGGTCAAGGGGGCGTTGCCGTTATTAGCCATCGACGGACAAAGTAATTTCAACGATACGTATTTTCGTCTCGTCAGCGGTATAAAAGAAGTAGGCGCGAAGTTCGACATATCCGCTCCGGCCACGGCAACGGAAGTCGAATGATAGCGCACCAGGAAACTCCGGTTGAAAAGAACGCTCCGAAACACCCGCGGGATCCTCGGCCAAGAATCGAATGCTCAGTTCGATGCAATCGAAGATGGACTCGTCGCCAAACGTGGCGATGCTTTCAAGCGCGCCGGGCCGCCAAACGACGCCGTAATTCATTCATGGCCTCGGAATGTGGAATACCCTCTTCCTTCTGAAGCGATTCGTACGCGGCGCGCATGCGGGCGGCATCGAGCGGCATCAAGGATACATCACGAAAGGCGCCGCGCAGTTCGCGCTCGCCAGCGATGCCATGGCGCTCAGTGTTACAGTGGTCGATGACGGTCAACAGCGCCGAAGTTTTGTCCTTCCAACGCCGGAACTGCTCACTGAACCCGCGCGACACCTCCCACGAAAAGTCGACCTTGCCCAAGGCCGCATCCGCCGCCCACGATTGACTGTGCCGTCGCAGGCCCGCGAACGTGGCGAGCCCCAGGGCGACCGCGTCCTCAAGGTCTCCGCGGGTGAGGTCCGGCACGCTTACGAAACGCGATTCGGCTGCTTCGCTTTGAGCTGCGTATAAATCGATCTGGGCGTGCAAAAACGATCCGGCGATGCTGCTCATGTCTTTCTAACCACGAACTTCATAATCCAACAACTTTTAGCATATCCCGTTACCATGCAATTACAATCCAAACCTCCCGCCGGAGAACCTCCTGGCGAACTCCACCAACTCTTCCATCGAACTGACGATCGATGCGTTCCAGCCGATCTGTTCGATGCATTCGAGATAGCCGCCGGTGTTTTGCGGCCCGTGTGGGCCGCGGACGTGCGCGGGCAACTCAAGCACGAACGTCGCCCCGCCGCCCGCATGCTTCACGGCACGTTCCGCGACTTGCCAGCCTGATTCTCGCTTCGACTTTGAATCCAGCATTGAAAACATGTCGTTGTCGCTGACAATCAAAATGTGTACCGGCCGCGGCTTTGGTCCGCTCGATCTGCGCGGATCGCCCGCGAAGGTTTCCGACAGGCGATGGATGCCAAACGACGTACCGGTGCCGAGATAGCTGGTGAGTGTTTTCATTACAGTTAAAGCACCGCGCTCGAAACCCGGCGTTGAGACCGTCTGCCCGGGTTCGCCCGAGAGAACAACCTTCACACGCGAGCCGGCCCTCAAAGCCGACAATGCGATGATGGTGCCGGCTAAAACCGGATAGGAAAGGTGGTGCGCCGGATTGCCCATCGAGCCGGAACAGTCAACACCCAAATACAAATCGACCGGCGCCGTCTCAGGCTCATGG
>DASVGM010000591.1:0-8779 GCA_036379555.1 Pirellulales bacterium
GCGGTTGTGATCGGTTCGAGCGAGACATCAAGCTGCGATTGGCGGAAAATCTCCGCCGCGAAATCATACCAGGTGGCTGCGCCGCCATTGACCACGTTGAACAGGCCGAAGCGATCGCTTTCCAACAAGTATAAAATCGCACGGGCGACGTGCGGCACGTAGCTGGGCGTGCAATGCTAATCGGCCACCACGCGCAGCGGCTTGCCTTGCCGCGCCAGCCGCAGCATGGTATCGACAAAGTTGCCGGCGGGCGTCTTGGGGCCTTGCTGGCCGTAAAGACCGCACGTGCGCACGATGATGTGCTTGGCGCAGGCCGCGGCCTCGTTTTCGCCGCCGAGTTTGCTTTGCGCGTAAACGCCCCGCGGGTTAGGTTCGTCATCTTCACGATACGCCCGTCCGAGGTAGGGCGCGCCGCCAAAAACATAGTCGGTGCTGATTTGGACGAGCGGAACGTCGAGCTCGCGGCAGGCGGCGGCGATATGGCTCACGCCGGCGCTGTTAATCTGCCAACAAAGCTCCGCCTGATCCTCGGCCCGATCGACTTGCGTGTAGGCCGCGGTATTGATCACCGCCCGCGGACACAGGGAGGTGAGAATCTGCAACGTGCGATCCTCATCGGTTAGATCGAACTCCGGCAGATCCAACGCCACCGCGCGCGAGCCGAGCCGGCGGCACAGTTCGCTGCCGAGCTGCCCTCCCGAACCTGTGACGGCGATGGTCATACCGTCAGTCTCCGATCGCGTGCGACGACGGGCCAGCGGTCGATGACGCGGCCGTTTTCAACAACGATGGCCTCGCGGTGCATCGCCACCGTCGGACAAACATGAAACGGCACACCATAAAGACAGTCGCCAACCTTGAAATCGCTTGCTCGGCTGGTTTCGACGGCCAGGTGCTCTTCGCTATGCACGACCTGCGCGGCGTCGGGCAAATCCAGCAGCGATACCCGCGGCTGGGGATTGTCAGGCGAAACCGCCTTATAGCCCAAATCGAGGCAAAGACGATCGGCGGTGGGTTTGCTCACCACACGCGTCAACAAGAGCGCCGCGTACAAGAAATCGAGATCGGGAAACTTGGTGGCATAGCCGATGTCCCAAAACACACACGTGCCGGGACTACATTCCAAATCGGTGCGGCGCGCATGAATCGGAAAGGTCGGCGTGCCGCCGGCGACGACGCGCGGCACCGGCAAGCCGGCCGCGGTCAGCGTGCGCCGTAATTCATCGACGGCCGCGAAATCGCGCTCGGCCGCGACGGTGCGCTCGGCCAGATCGAGTTGCCGCACATGGCCGTCGTAAACATGCAATCCGCCGGGCTTCACGCCGGGCAATTCGGCCAACAAGCGATACAAGCTCGCCGCCGCGAAAGGAGCCACGCCGGAGCGATGCATGCCGTTGTCAATATCCAGCAGAACTTCGATGGTTTGCCCGTGCGCGGCGAATTCACGCGAGATAGCCCGCAATGCCTCGGCGTCGTCGGTCAAGGCCGAGAAGTGTGTTCGCGGGAACGTGGCGGCCAGCTTTACCAACCGGCCGACGTTCGGGCCCACGATGGGGTATGCCAGCAGCACGTCTCGCGCGCCGGCACGAGCCAGCATTTCGGCTTCGGCAATAGTGGCGCATTTGAATTTATTGATGCCGGCGGCCAACTGCATCTCAATGATTTGCGTCATTTTATGCGTTTTGACATGCGGACGCAGGCGTTCGGTTCCGCCCGCCACCGCGATCATTCGCCGCAGGTTTTCTTCCGCGCGGTCACGGTAAACGACGAGTGCCGGTGTGGGAAGTTGATTTGCGTCGTCAATGAGATACCAGGGGTGAGGCATGGCGAAAGGCGGGAATATTGCTGAGGGATGAGGGATGAAGGATGAAGGATGAGGGATAAAGGATGAGGGATAAAGGATGAGGGATGAGGGATAAAGGATGGCAGCCAACTGGACAATACGCCCTCACCCCAACCCTTTCCCGGAGGGAGAGGGAGTACGCGCAAGCGGATGCCATCCCTTCCACTTTTCACTTTCCACACCCTGAACCCTGAACCCCGAACCCTCAATTATGCCACAAAGCTGCTCGACAGCAAAATGCCCCGGCGCCGCGCCCGTGAGCCAAGCGCGGCGGAGCCTGACTTTATTTCAGCCGCCCATCGCGTTACGATAACCAGCGTACCGCAATCTGGTTGCAGGAGAAGCTTGGCATGATTTCGTTGCGCCGTGTTGTCATTTTGGCGTCGCTCGTTGTGATCGTGGCGCGCAGCGCGCCCACGCGGGCCGAAACGCGCTGGCCCCGTTGGCGCGGGCCGCGCGGCGACGGACATTCGGCCGAAACGTCGCTGCCCGTCACTTGGGGCAACGACGATGTGGCCTGGAAAGTTCCTTTAACCGGCGTGGGTGAATCGTCGCCGATTATTTGGCTCGATCGGATCTTTTTAACCGGCGCGGAAGACGGCGGTCGCGAGCGCAGCGTGCTGTGTTATGATCGGCATGACGGGCGGCTGATGTGGAAGCAGACCGTGAATTTTTCGGGCACGCCCGAGGGGCTGCACAGCATGAACACGTTCGCCACACCCACCTGCGTGACCGACGGCGAGGTCGTCATCGCCTTTTTTGGCCGCGCCGGCCTGCATGCCTACTCATTGGACGGCAACCCGCTCTGGTCCAAAGACCTCGGCACGTTCGAGGGGCCTTGGGGCGTGGGCGCCTCGCCGGTGCTGGCGGGCGACATGGTGGTTCAAAACGGCGACTCCGACCGTGACGCGTTTCTGGAAGCGTTTGATAAGCGAACGGGCAAATCCATCTGGCGCGTGCCCCGCGCGGAGCGTCGCGGCTGGAGTACTCCCATTTTGTTCGACGTCGCCGGACATCAAGAATTGATTCTCAACGGACACGAAGGCGTTGCCGCTTACGATCCGGCGACCGGCAAACCGCTCTGGTCGTGCCGCAGCTTTAATGGCCGCGGCGAACCGACCGCCACGCCCGGCGACAAGTTGGTGTACATGGTAAACGGTTTGTCGGGCGACATGTACGCGGTGCTTCCCGGCGGCCAAGGCGACGTGACGGACAGCCGCATGGCCTGGCACACGCCGCGCAAAGCGGGCCGCGACTTGCCTTCGCCCATTGTGATCGGCAAGTACGTGATGGTCGTCAGCATGGGCGGCATCGCCGCTTGCTACGACGCCGACGACGGCCGCTCGCTCTGGCAAGAGCGATTGGTCGGGAAGTTTTCGGCCTCGCCCATCGCGGCCGCCGGGCTGGCCTATTTTCTTGCTGAAGACGGCGGCGTGGTGGTGGCCGAACCGGGTCCGCGGTTCAAGCAGGTCGCACGCAACCAAATTGAGGTCGATGGCGACGAAGTGTTTCGGGCGTCGCTCGCGCCGTGCGAGGGCCAACTGTTCCTGCGCAGCGACCGGGCACTCTATTGCGTTGGTCGCCAGGCGGAAGCCGGCGCCGCGAATTAGCGCATGGAATGGCTTCTGATCTGGACCCTCGTCGTAGCGATCGCCGCCGCCGCGTGGCTGGCCATTGGTAAACGAATGGCGGCCGGCGTGGCGGTTTTGCCGCTCGCGCCGCGCCGGCCGACGCCTTGGAACGGCCTCGACCTGGCCCTGATCGCCGTGCTTTACATCGCGGCTCAGCTGTTGTTTACTCGTATCGCCATCGCGACGGCCCCGTCTTGGGCGCTGGCCATTTCAGACATGGACGTGAACGTCGCCGTGGCCGAGGCCAGGCGTGAAAACACTCCGCTTGGTCTGGCTGTGAACTTGATGAGCGGCATGGCCGCCAGCATGACGGCGGTGGTCTTTGCGCTTCTCTGGCTAAAGTGGCGCAGCGGCGCGGCGGCCGCCGACTTTGGCATCACGACGATAAGCTGGCGAGAAGACATCCGGTTGGGCGCGATCGCTTTTGCCGCGGTCGCGGCGCCTGTCTATGGTTTGCAACTCGTTCTTTCGCAATTCGTGGATGAGCGGCACCCCATCATCGAAACGCTTGAGCGGCATCCATCGGCCGGCCTGTTTGCGTTAGCCGGGCTGTCGGCGGTCGTCATGGCGCCGCTGGTTGAAGAATTCTTTTTTCGAGCGTTGTTGCAAGGCTGGCTCGAATCGGCGCGCCCTTCGGTCGCTTTATCGGAGCAGACGATCGCAGCGGCCGACGACAGGCCCCGGCCGCTGGCCATCTTGATCAGTTCGTTGATTTTCGCCGCGTTGCACCTTGGCCAGGGCGCGGCGCCCGTGCCGTTGTTTTTTTTGGCCTTGGCGCTGGGCTACCTTTATCAGCGCACGCACCGACTATTGCCTTGCGTGACCGTTCACTTTTGCCTGAACGTCTGCAGCTTCACGCTTTTGTGCCTGTCGTCTTTATAACCCATAGCCCCATCCAGGCGCGGAACCACTTGACGCGGGCAGGGAGCGGCGTAAACTCAAGAGTGACAACACCCTCCTGATGAATGGCTCACTATTTCCGCGGGAATGGCGAAATTGGCAGACGCACCAGCTTGAGGGGCTGGCGGTAGCAATACCATGCAGGTTCAAGTCCTGTTTCCCGCACATGGCCGCAGCGCCTCAATGGACGCGACAAACTCCCAATCGTGAAATCCACAATCGTGAAATGCAATGGGAAGCAATTTGCAGTCTCTCATTCAAAACGCCGTTGCCGGCGAACCGGTGTCTCCGGCGGCGGTATCGAGCGGCGGATTGTCGGAGAGTGAAATACCCGCAATCGCCAGCATCGCTGCCGAAGCAACGGCGCAAAGAGAGAGGCGGTTTGAACTCCTTGTAATCGAGTGGAAAGTCCAACGAAATGGATATTCCTCCGATCCGCTGGAGTTGGCGATGTGTATTCCCTATCAAAAAATCATCGCCATGGGGCCAGAGGTGGTTCCACTCATCTTACGCGAGTTGGAGAAACAACCGGACCATTGGTTTTGGGCTTTGAACATGCTGACGGATTCAAACCCTATCGCCCCTGGACACCGCGGTGATTTCAGCAAGATGGTGGAAGATTGGTTGCGGTGGGGCCGCGAAAATGGATTCCTTCCAATTTAGAGTCCGTGTTCCGTTTCCGAGGCTCAACGATTCCAACCATCGGAAAGCGAGTTCGGCGACTCCATCCTACAATTGCTTTGGCTGGGCAATTATCGGTCGCGAAGTGTTGATGGGGCCGCGTCCAGGCTATTTGTGGCCTGATGTGGCCCCGCGTGATATGAAGCTGTCTTCGTTCGTTGTCGCGGCTTCCGAGTTCGGTTATGCGCCATGCGAAACGGGTAATTTAGCCGACGGCATTGAGAAGATCGTCTTGTACGGATTGACGGAACGTGTTGACCATGCGGCTCGTCAGTTGCCTGACGGTCGCTGGACAAGCAAGTTGGGTTTGGAACAGGAGGATATCGAACACAATACGCCGGATTGCGTTTCTGGAGGGGTGTATGGTTCGGTCCTTCAGTTTCTCGCTCGTATCCAGGCGACCCCATAAGCTGCCGGTTCCAGTCGTCTGCCACCAATACCGCATGCGGCGTTTGTCGCCGCTACGACCCCGGCAAGATTCATGGACGTTTCACGCCGATAAATGGCCCTATTTAAGCCTTTCTATTTCCGGCAGCAGCTTTCGCAACGCACGCGCACGGTGGCTAAGGCAGGCCTTCACCGCCGGCGCCAGCTCTCCGAACGTGCGGTGGTACTCGATGATCTCGAACAGCGGGTCATAGCCAAACCCGCCGCCGCCGCGCCGCTCGGCTAGAATCCGACCGCGGCAGGACTCTTCCGCCTTCGCGCGAATCACTCCGCTTGGATCAGCCAACGCCGCGTGGCATACATAATGGGCCGTGCGCCGCTCGTCCGGTACACCGGCAAGCTCGTCGAGCAACCGCTGATTGTTGTCTTCATCGCCCGCCCCCTCGCCCGCGTAGCGGGCGGAATGCACGCCCGGCCGCCCGCCGAGGGCGTCGACACAAAGGCCACTATCGTCGGCCAAGACCCAATGCTCAAGTTGCCGTGCGTAATACGTCGCCTTGATGGCCGCGTTTTCGGCGAAGCTGTCGCCCATTTCCGCCGCTTCGACGATGCCGGAGAATTCAGACAGCGTGCGTACCGCAATGCCCAACGGCGCCACGAGGTCGGCTAGTTCCAGGCCCTTTTTGCGATTGTAAGTGCCTAAGACGAGAATTGGTTTTGCGAGCTGCATGGCCGGCCAACTTCTTTAATAATCCAGAGGCAGCCGGTTATTTCGCGCCGAAGGTTCGTTCCAAATTGGCGATATTCGCACGGACACCCTCCAGATTAGGATTGAGCGCCAAGGCGCGGCGAAAACTCTCCAACGCCATGCGTGGGCGTCCGGCTTGCAAATAACATTGGCCGATGCCCGCCGCGGCGCCAAAGTGGTAGGGATTGATTTCCAGCGCTTGCTTGCAGTCGGAAATGGATTGGGCGTAGTTACCCAAGCCATACCAGGCGATGGCTCGCTGGTTCCAGGCCTCGGCGAAGGCCGGCGCGTCGTCGATCAAGGCGCTCGCAGTGGAAATCGCATCGTGAAAACGCCGGGCTGAATTAGCCGCGATCACCTGATTTAGTCGCTTGCGCTGCGCCTCGGTGCCCGCTCGGCACCAAACGCCGCGCAAGGCTTCTTCAGCGGCCAATCGCACCGAGCGATCGTCGTCTTGCAACGCGCGGCCCAGGGCGTGGTTTGAACCATAGCCGGCCGAGTGCCCCAGCACCAGCACGGCCGCGCGCCGCGAATGGCGCGTGCCGCGTTCTGAAATGGCCTCCAACGTGCCTATGGTGTAGGCTCGCGATACCTGCCCCACGAAAGTCGCGAGTTGCCGCGAGACCTCATATTCATGGTAAAGCACTTCCAGCAACGAAAGTCGGACGTTTTGGTCGTTCATGGCCGATTTGGTTTCATGTCCGGGCGCGTCGCGAAGCGACCGCGTGTGGCGATGGCAGAACCTATACCGCACACGGGCAGGAATTAGGCGTTTTTACGCGCTCAAGTAGGATGGCCTTCCCAGGCTGTCACCTTGGGTGGTGACGGGCCAGGAGGCCCATCCTCCGGCGGCACCGATTGTCTCATTCCTGCCCGTGTGCGGCATATATATGCCAGTGTAATCGGCGGCCGCGACATTTCCAGTCGGCGATCGGAAATCCCGGCACAGCGCCGGATGCCGGGATGGCAGTTGAAACGCCACTCCGCTTGGATATGGCGATTCAAGAAGCCGCGCTCTTCGCCCGGCCTTCCACCAGCCGCACGCTGCGATCGGCGCGCTCCGCGATGGCCAGGTCGTGAGTCACCATCACAATTGTAAGTTGGCGGTCGCGGTTGAGCCGGTTGAGAAGCTGCAAAACCTCCTGGCCCGTGCCGCGATCGAGGTTGCCCGTCGGCTCGTCGGCCAAGAGCACGCGCGGGCCGGCGATCAAGGCCCGTGCGATCGCCGCGCGCTGCATCTCGCCGCCCGACAGCTCTCGCGGACGATGCTTCAAACGGTGGCCCAGGCCGACCAATTCGAGCAGTTCCTTGGCGCGGTCGGTATATTCCCGCCGCCGCCGCCAGTAGCCCCAGACGCTGGATGAAATCATCAGCGGCGAAAGCACGTTTTCCAAGGCCGTCAGTTCGGGCAGCAAGTGATAGAACTGAAAGATCATGCCGATCTGGCCGTTGCGCACGCGGTCGCGCTGGCCCAGCGGCAGGTTGTCGATACGCCGGCCTTCATAATGCACCTCGCCTGAGTCGGGGGCGTCGAGCGTGGCCAGAATGTGCAGCAGCGTACTCTTGCCCGAACCGCTCTGGCCGATAATTGCCAGAAACTCGCCGCGGCGGACATCGAGATCGACGCCGCGCAAGACCGGTATCTGCGTGCGGCCCTTGGTATAGGTTTTGGTCACGCTTCGTGAAATGAGTTGCACGGCGGCGCCGGTCGCCGGGGCCGTTGTGACGAGGTGCGCCGCGGGCGATTCACCCCGGCGACGCTGGCCGCGCGGGGCGGCGGATTGGGTTTCACTCATAACGCAGGGCCTCCACCGGGTGCAAACGAGCGGCGCGGCGGGCCGGCAACACGCTGGCCAACACGGCGATGAATACGGCTCCTGAAACAACCCAGGCCACCGTCACCGGCTCGATGATCGTCGGAATCTTGTAGAAGTAATAAATCGAGGGATCGAAGACTTCGTGACCGGTAAGCCAACTCAGACCTTTGGCGATCTTGTTGATGTTGACCACGAACCACAATCCCAGCAGCATGCCCGCCCCCGAGCCGACCATGCCCAGCGACAGGCCATAAGAGAGAAAGATGCCCATGATGCCGCGGCCGGAAGCTCCCAAAGCTTTGAGCACGCCGATATCGCGAGTCTTCTCGACCACGATCATGAAAAAAATCGCCAAAATACCGAAGCCGGCCACGGCGATGATTAAGAACAACAGGATGTTGAGAATGGCCGTTTCCATCTGCACGGCGGCCAAGAGCGGGCCTTGCTTGTCGCGCCAGGTGGAGACGGAATAAAGCTGCATGGGAAACGCCTTGCGCAGCTTGTCGCGCACCAGGTCGGCGTCGCGCTCGTCTTTCAGGCGGATTTGAATGCTGTTGGCGTCGCCCACGTTCGTGCTCGGGTCGAGCGTTCCACGCAGCCGCTGCAGCTCGTGAATGGGAACAAAAACGAAAGTCGAGTCATACTCGCTCATCTTGCTCTCATACATATCGACAATGGTGAACCAATCGCTGGCCGCGCCCGGAGGGTTCGCGGCGTTGGGAAAGGTCAGCCGCACGTCGTCGCCGGGCAGCAACAGGAACTGGTCCTTACC
>DASVGM010000592.1:0-10727 GCA_036379555.1 Pirellulales bacterium
GTCACCCGGCGGGCTTGGAACGGCGTGCGACACGCGTGTCGCCGCCCCCGTTCAGACGGCGCCGGCGAAATCTCTTTGCGTGTGGGGCAAAACAGAACTACGGAAGCGAATCGACCGCCACCGCCGTCAACGGGAACAGTACAAGAACGCGCTGATCGGCCGTGACCAGTTTGCACCGCTCGCGCTCGGCAAGCCCCACATACAGGCAATCATCGGCGGCTTGATGATTCCTTTCCGTTCGGCTCGCGTCAGCGCATGGCCGATTTCAACAATGAACGTCGTGGGAGCCAAAAGCTCGTGAACCCGCCGCTGGAAGTCATCGCGCAGGCGACGCGCCTTGTCGGATTGCGGTTCATTAAGAACCCATTTCAGAGCCACGGACGCGTCGAGCACGTATCTCATTCGTCGCGCGCTTCGCGGATCAACTCCACGGCCACGTTCGTTTCAGGAAGGCGCCTTCGCAACAACTCCGCTCGCTCCTGTATTCGCCGCGCGATGGCGGGATCGAGCGGTCGCTTGTCAGCGATGCTTGCGCAGACGGATTCCATGTCGGCAAAAACCGGGTCGGCGGAAATAGCGGGAGCAATCTCGACGGTCATTCCTGAATTTTCAATCAGAAATCGCTGCTAGTCAAGGCAGGCAAATAAACGGCAAGCAAATAACGCAAATAAGGCAAACGAAGACACCCCTCCTTTTGACCGCGAAAACCAGGAAGCTTGGGGCAATTAAACGGGCCAGGTCCAATTTGTCTATTCCACCTTATCTCACAACCGTGGCGCCCTTCCTGAGCCGAACTTCACCCACAAATTCTTCTGAAGAGGCCGGTTTGCTCTATCTCAAGACGTGGCTCGCCGCGCATCCGGACGCGCGGCCCCAAGGGCTTGTCTACTTTGGGCCGATCAACCCGACCATCGGCCGGCATCGACTTCGTCGTATTTCACCTTACGACCGAGGCGTTCGCCGCCGCGACGCGCGATAAAACGACGTCGCGACCAGCTCACGGAGCGCCCCGGGGCCTGGAGGGTCAGACTTCTCACGAATGTCTGCCACGGGCCGATGAATAAGCTGCTCTATGCCACTTCATCCAAGAAGCGGTTGAGGGCCACGTTCATCTTGTCGGGCGTTTCATAGGTGCCGGCGGCAAGCTGCGCGCGGATCGAATTCACTCGGTCTTGCCGAATGTCGGGCATCTGGTTGGCCAGGTCGACAAGGCGGCCGGCGTCGGAAATCTGCAATTCATCTTGCAGCGACGACGAGGCGCCGACCTGGCCGGCTCCTGACTGACCGCGAACGTGCGGCGAGCTGATCGCTTGGGGACCGTGTAATTGCGCGGGACCGTAAATCTGCATGGTTCTCCTCCCAGGCTAGTTCTTAGCCGGACAATGTAAACGGCATGGGATCGCGGTGTTCGCTCGGCTGTTCCTGCGGCCTTGGCCCTGATTGGGCCTGATTTGGTGGCCGACTGAACCTCATTTATTGAGCTAACACACTCCGCTATCCATCATGCTTCGTTCAAGCCAGTATACGCCAATCTCACCGGCGCCGCAGTCCTTGTCATGGGAGTGACCTCGCGGGCACGGAAACTCATTCCACGCGAGTCATCGACCCAAAATGCGGCGACGGTTGAGCCATTCCTTTCAGCTTGGTCTTGTGCCGTAAATCACTGTCGCGAACACGTCTATCGTCTGTGCCGAAATGGCAAAGACGTTGGCCCGACGCGACAACCCGGCGTTTTGGCACGTTGCTAAAAAGCCACAGGCCCAAATGCCATTGGCATTGTTTGCCCCGGCGGCACACTCGCGTTGGCGAGAGCAACCGGCTGATACCGCTTGTTACGCCCCGCATCCAAATAGGGTTCGCTTCGGCGAGCAAAAAAATCTGAACGAGATTATAGGTGTTCGTGGGAAGCTGGACAAGCTCGCTTTCCGTCCGGCAAAACCGGAAAAATCGGTGGTTGGCGGGCACCGGCGCCGAATATGTCGTAGATTTGGCAGCCGACCCTCACTCTAGGACGTTATAGCCATGGAAGTCGCAAGCGACACGCTGGCGGAACTATTGAATCATTCGCGGCAGCTCTACACCTTGCCCGGCGTGGCGCTCGAGGTGCTGGAGTTGGCTGATGGCCCGCATATTGATACGGCCCGCCTCAAAGCCGCGATCGAGTGCGATCCGGCGCTGACCAGCAAGCTGTTGCGGGTGGTCAATAGCTCTCTGTTCGGCGTCAGCCGCCGCGTCTGCGACCTGGGACAGGCTCTCGGCGTGCTGGGCACCAAGCCGCTAAAAATGCTGGTGCTCGGTTTTGGCCTGCCGGAGCCGCTCTTCGCCGGTTTGGCCCAAGATATCCTGAACCGTTATTGGAAACACGCGCTCACCAGGGCGGTCGCCGCACGCGAGCTGAGCGAGCGACTATGGAAAATGCCGGGCGACGAGTTGTTTGTCGCGGCCTTGCTGCAAGACCTCGGCCAACTGGTGTTGATTCAGGGACTGGGCCGCCCTTACGTCGAAATGTTGCGCAAGGCCGATTGGCCGCGGCAAGAGGTCCGGGCGCTGGAGCGAAAGCTGATCGGTTTCGATCACGGCCAACTCACGGCCGGGCTGTTGGAGCAGTGGGGTTTGCCCGAAGCGCTCATCGCCGCGTCGCAAAGCCCGGAGACACTCGAAAAAATCAACGAACTTTCCGGCGAAACTCGCAGCACTGCGCAGATTCTCCATCTCGCCGAAAAACTGGCTGAACTGCTGGCCGACGAGCGCACGGTGGCTCTGCAAGACCTGCTGGCTGTGGCCGAAAGCCGGTTCACCGAAACTCAATTGGCCGGCCTGGCGCGTTCGCTCGACGAGACAGTAACCCAATTGGCCGACGTGCTTTCGCTCGATTTGCCGCGCGGGCTGGCATATTCCGAGGTGCTCTCGCGGGCATATATGCAATTGTCGCTGGTGGCGTCCGACACGGCGGCCGAACTGATGCGCACGCAAGAGCTTGGCACTCGGTTGCGAGATTTCGCCGAACGCGCCGAATCACGCGATCTATCGGCGGCGGCCGGCCGCTTTCGCGCGGATCGCGGCGGGCGGCACGATCGGGCGGAGGGTTCGCATGCCGTTTCCCGCGCTACCGGAGGCAAGGCCGCGGCGCCCACCGCGCTGGCGGCCAAACGCGCCAATGCGGCCGCTGCGGCGGCCATCCAACCCGCCTTGCGCACGCAGATCGCCGCGGCGGCGGTGCTTTGCCGTCAGAAAAGGCAGGAGCTAAGCCTGTTATTGATTCAAATCGACAACCACGAGCAGCTTTTATGCCTGCATGGCGAGGCCGAATTGGATCGGTTGCGGCGCGAACTATCGGCCGCCTGCCAGTCGGTTGAGTCGAGCCTCTCCGGGCCGCTCGATCTGGGCGAGGCGCGTTTTGCCTTGGTACTGGCCGGCTGCGATCGTCCCGCGGCAGCGGACGTGGGGCACGCCCTGCTGCATGAGGTGCGCCGCAATATCGGCGGCGGCAACGCCCTGACCGTGAGCATCGGCGCCTCGACGGTGGCCGTGCCCGCCAAGAATTTCGATCCGCAGAAGATCGTCGACAGCGCCGAGCGCTGCTTACGCGCCGGCCGCCTTTCCGGCGGCAATTGCTTTAAGAGCATTGAGGCGTATTGAGTTTCAACCGCGGGCTTGGAGTGCGGCGATTCATCGCCGCTTTCATCCGTCGCGGAGCGACCTTCTCTCCGACCGCGGGGATAGATAGCGCGCTGCGGAGGCCACCGAGGGCTGCTAGCCCGGATGATGCATCGATCCGTAGCCGAATTCATGAAAAGTCGGGCCGCGGCATCGAGTTACGGCCAGAATTCTCACGAATTCTGCTACGCAGTGTGCGCCGCATCTACCTTGTCCGGTGAATAACCCGGCCTAGCCCGTCACAAAGCGAACGTGACGGGCCAGGAGGCCCATCCTCCAGGAATGTCTCCGATTGGTTGGACGTTCTGACAAACGACGAGCCGCCGCTCATTTGGCCGGTGCCGGGGGAAACCCAGGGGCCGCTTTGAATGCGGTCACTTGCTTGCCATCGGCCAGGTTCCAGACGCGCACTTCGCCGTCGAAGCTGCCAGTGGCCAAACGCTGCGTCGGTTCGTTGAAGGCCAGCGAATAGATCCAATCGGTGTGGCCGCTAAAGACGCGCACCTGGGCGCGGTCGGCGGTCTTGTGCTGCCGGGCCGTTTTGTCGGCCGAGCAGGTATAAACCATGTCCTTTCGCACCAACACCTTGAACACCTCGCCGCCAAAGCCGCCAATGTCGGCGATCTTGTTGCCGTCGGCGGGATTCCAAACGCTGACGATCTTGTTCCCTCCGCCGGTGAAAACCTGCGCGCCATCGGCCGAGAACGATACGCCATAAACCACTTCCTGATGGCCGGGGAACGTGGCCAGCGATTCGCCCTTGGCGGCGTCGAACACCTTGGCCGTTTTATCGCGACTGGCCGAGGCGAGCTTCGTGCCGTCGGGGCTCCAGGCGATGCCCATGACCCAATCGGCGTGGTCTTCAATGATCTTTTCCTGGGCGCCGCTGGCGACGTTGAAAATGCGGATCGAGCGGTCGGCCGAACAGGCGGCCAGTTTGTCGCCGGCGGGATTGAACTGCACGTCGAGCGCGTTGTCGGTCATGTTGGCCAGCACCTTGACGACCGTGGCCTTGTTCGGGTCGATGAGCGCCACTTCGCCCGAAATGCCCGGCGTGCCGCTGGCCGCCGCCAGCAGGCTGCCGTCGTTGTTGTAGGTCAAGGCGAAGGTGCGTTGATCGATGTTGCCGATACGGCGCACGAGCGCTCCGGTGGTTGGGTTCCAGATGGTGATTTCATAGTAACCGCCCACGGCCAGCTCTTGGCCGTCGGGCCGAAAGGCCACGGCGGTCAACGGGATTGTTCGCGGATAAGCTTGCGGCGCCGAGGGGCGCGGCTCTTTGGGCACGATCGAAGCCAGCGTGGCGTTGGCGTCGGCGGAGTCGTACTTGGCGCCTTCTTCAATCCATTTTTTCACCAAGGCGATCTTGTCGGCCGGCAGGGGATCGGCCTCTTTGGGCATCCGCTCGTCTTTGTCTTGCGAGCTGATGAGGCGAAACACTTCGCTGTCGTCGGGCTTGCCCGGCGTGATGGAAGCCGAACTGGAATCGCCCGGCTTCAAGAGCGTGGTGTAATTAAAAAGCTGAAAGCCGCCCTTGGCGTCGGTTTGCCCGTGGCAGGCCTGGCAGTTCTTCATCAGGATGGGGGCAATGTCTTTGGAGAAGCTGACCGGCGCGGGGCTTTGCTCCTGCGCCGTCACGGCCGGGCAGGCCGCCAATAAACCAAGGACACAGAAGAGCGATGCGGTTCTGAAAATCATCTGTTGTTACCTTTCAACGTGTGTGGCCGGTCGTTAGCCGTTCGATGCCGGCGTAATGCGAAAAGGGGTCGCACCCAATGACAAATGTGTTCTTTTCGTCGAAGATCCGGTCCAGCGAGGCCAGCTCTTCCGGTTCGATTTCCGTCAGCAGGCGTTCAAAATCGGCATGGCCCAGGCTTCCCACGTAAGGCGAGCGGCGTTCCGTCTTTGACACAGGCCGAACCGCGAACCAGACCTCGTTACCGTCAAAGCGCAATACGAAGGAGCCCGGTCCTTGATACAACAACTCCTGCGTCTCTCGTCGCCTCTCCTCTCCCATAACTACGATCGTCTCGCAGGTGTAGCGTGTGAAAAATTCGCGGCGCTCGTCAACAGGAATAACGAAACTGACGTAATGTGGCGCCGCTTCCCCCAATTCAACAGGCGCACACCATCCCGCTTTATTGTCGATCTCCGCTCTGACTAAGCTATGAACAAACGGCATTTAATGTTGAAACAAAAACTCATTGGCGTTCAAAAGCGCCCAGCAAACGTCTTCCAGCCCGCGAACCTGGTCGCCGCCGGCGGTGATGTGATTCACCGCGATCGACATCTCGTGCTCGTTCGGCCGCCGGGCGAACGCCGCCAAATACAACTCGGTGACAATGTCCTGGTTGGTCTTGCCGGCCTTCAGCAATTGGCGAAAACGATTGTTCTCGTCGCGCACCTTGCCATGCACCAAGGGGCCGTTGATCATCTGCAAGGCTTGCGAAAGATTGGAATCGCTCGATCGCTCGCACTGGCAAGCCGTTTCACGCGCCGGCTGGCCAAACACCTTGAGGAAGTAATTATCCACGTCGGGACTGGGCAACTGCGTGGCCCGCGTGCCCAGCGGCAATCCGGCGAACTTCTCGGCGACGCTCGTCACCTGGCAAATCGCGTCGAGCAATTGCTCGGCCGACAACAGCCGCGTGCGGGCGTGCGAAAAATACTTCACGTCGCTGCCGTTGAAATCGTTCTTTCGCGAGCTGAGCTGATAGGTGCGGCTGTTGAGAATCGTGCGCAGAATGTGCTTGCGGTCGAAATGGTGATCGACAAAATCCTTGGCCAAAGCGTCGAGCAAGGCGGCGCTCGCGGGCGGATTGGAATCGCGGAAGTCGTCCACCGGTTCGACAATGCCGCGGCCCAGTAAATGCCCCCAGAGACGATTGACTTCAACGCGGGCGAAGAAGGGGTTGTCGGGCCGCACCAGCCACTCGACAAACGCGGGTCGGCGATCGGCTTCGCCCGGCAACTCGGCATCGCCGATCAAGGGCAGCCAAGGCTTCATCTGCTTGCCGGTGCGCGGCTGCGTCACTTCGCCGCCACGGGCAACCCACACCACCAACTCCTCCGGCCGCGCGCTTGGCTTGCGTTGCACGCGGTTGAAGAAGGCGCCGATGCCGTAGTAGTTGTCTTGCGTCCAACGCTCGAAGGGATGGTTGTGGCACTTCGCGCACTGAATGCGAATGCCCAAAAAGAGCTGCGAGGTCGTTTCGGTGCAATCGTTGGTGTCGGTCGAGGTGCGGAAATAGTTGGCCGGCGGATTGTCGAACGTGCTGCCGTCAGACAAGAGCAACTTCCGCGCGAACTCGTCGTACGGCATGTTCGTGCGGAGAGCGTTGACCACCCAATGATGAAACTTGGGCACGCCGGTGGCCGTGACCTTGGTGTTCCGCAAGCGGAGCAAATCGGCCCATTTCAAGGCCCAGTAATCCGCGAACTCCGGCCGCTCCAACAGAGCGTCGATGAGCTTGGCCCGTTTGCCGGCATCGGTATCGGTCAGAAACGCCTGGCTTTCCGCCACCGTGGGCAACTCGCCGATCACGTCCAGATAAACCCGGCGGACAAATTCCTCGTCGGTGCATAAATCGGAGGGTAATATCTGCAGTTGCTTCAGCTTCTCGAAGACGAACTTATCGACGTAGTTGCTTTCGGGCGGATTGTTCCAGGCGAAGCCGGGCACGTCTTTCAAGAACATCATGTACGCGGTTTCGATCTTATCGAGATAGCGCACCAGAATGGCGGCCTCGCCGCGGTCGTTTCCCACCACTAGGCCATTGGCGTCGACGCCGGCGACGGCGTCGTCAGAGCTGGAGAACGAAGCAAGCTGCGTGATGTCGCGCACCGAGCCATCCGAGAAATGGGCCAGCACCTGCATTTGCTGCGTGTGCGCCGGCCGACGCAAGATTCGCTGCCGGGGATAGACATCCACCTTGACGCAGGTGGGCGCGTCGGCCGGGTCGAACTGGCATCCCTGGGCGATCCAATCACGCAGCACGGCATAGCTGGCGTCGGTGGTTTTTAGGCGCTGTCCGCCACCGTGGGCCACTTGCATCAGCGGCTTTTGCAAGATCAGACTCTTTTCCGGCTCCATCTGGTTGGTGCGGCGACTATGGACTTCGCGCACGAGCGTCACCTGGTCGAACGCGGCATCGTAAGCCCTTAGCGAAAGGCGAAAGCCCCCTTTACCGCTGGGCGAACCGTGGCACGCGCCTTGATTGCAACCTTGCTTGGAGAGCGCGGCAAGCGTGCCGTAGTTGAAGCTGACTCGCTCGGCGACTTCCTGGCCTGCCACTTCCACGGGGAGCTTCACCTCTTGTCCGGCGACATGCACCAGCACTTCGGCGTTGCCGTTGGCCACCGGCAGCACGGCGCTGCCCGCGAGCTTGGCGATTTGTTCGTTGGTGGAAAGAAACTCGGCCGCGCGTGTCAGGTCTTGCACGCCGCCGCCGGCGTAATGGCCCGTGACGACAAGCTGCATGCGCGCCCGGCTGGATGTCAGCTTGACTTGCGGCGGATAAACCTCGATGCGTTCCGGCGTGCCGACGACGATCGGTTCCAGCGTCGGTTCAGCGGCGAAAGAGGCACGCTGGGTTGACATCAAAAGCGCAACGGCCAAGACCGCAAAGAACCATCGCGACGGTGCGGCCGTGGGGCGGCTCGCCGAGCCGTCCTTCGCACCAGACGGCCCGGCGGGCCGCCCCACAGTTTTTTCCCAACGGCACGCAGTCCGTTTCCTATCGAGTCGCTGTTGCATTGCTTCCTCCTTCATTTTTCTTAACCCGCGAAATCCTGGCGGTATTCTTTTCCAACCGGACTGGCCCGGCCTACGGCATCGCCACTTGCAGCGCGACCGGCGCGCTTTCAATGGCGATGAGTTTATCTTTCACTTTGCTGGTGGCCACGGCGACGAGCTTGCTCTCGCCCAGGGGCGCGTCGGCGGCCGCCATCACGTCAATCTGCACCTCGTTCTGTCCCTCGGGTATAGTAATCTCCGCCGGCAGATTCAGCCCGGCCGGAGCGTGCTTGAAGCGAATGGCCACCGGCCCGGCCGCCGCAGTGCGGGCCACGTTGAACTTAATCTTCTGCGCCACTCCACGCGTCAGCGGTCCAGCCGGCGTGACACTGACCTCAAACGGCTTCACGACGCGCAGCAGCACATCACCCAGAACAACCCGCTTCGATTGGTTCTGGAACGTGGCCGTACCGACAATGCGGAATCTGTAGTCGCCCTCAGCCAACGCGGCGGGGGCCGTGAGCGGAATCGCCACTTGAGCTTGTCCCTTGGCAATCGGCGCGGCCGTCGCCGTCACGCCCGGCGGCAGACCCTCGAAGGCAATTGTCACGGCATCACTAAAACCATTGCTCTTGGCCGCCTTGATGGTGATCGTGGCAGCGCCGGCGATCTGCGGCAAAAGCACCGGCGAAGGTTCGACCGAAAGCTGAAAGAAATCGGCGAAAACCGGGCCAACACCCAGCGCGATGTCGCCATCAAGTTCCGCGGGCGGATAAGGCAGGCCGTTGAACTGCGCCCGCAACGGGACCAACGTGCTGGCTGTGGCGCGCACGTCGGCCTCGCCGACCTTCGCTTGCCCGACAATTTGAATGCGGCGGAATTGGCCGCTCTCCAAATTGGGCGGCAGGGTCACAAGCATTGTCGTGTCGTTTTTCTTTTCCGCAATGACGTTGTTGGCCAGCCCGGCGCCGTCGAGTCCGACGATGGAGAGCGTAATCGGACCACCATAATCGCGCCGTGCGCTGGTCACCTTCACGGCGAAGACACCGCCTTTGGGCGCGTCGTATTTCTCGGCGTCGGCCGCCAGCGTGAAGCCGGGCTGATACGGCGCGATGTCAATCCGATAGACTTGTTCCGGCCCGCCCCGCCGTAACAAATCTTCGACCATCAGGCGATAGTTGCCATCTTCCGGGAACGTGTAATTGATGATTCCCTCATCCGTGCCGGCGTCTTCCGCCTCGGCCAACACGCCGCCCCCGGCGTTGTGCAGCCGCATGAATAGATCGGTCGGCGAGCCGATGCTGCGCGTGCGGCCGGTGAACACGAACCGCTGTCCTTTCTTGGCGGCGAATTCAAACCAATCACGATCCTTGGGAATTTCAAAGCGGCCGTTGATCGACCAGGGCAAGCCGACCGAAGTGGCCGTCTCCGGCGTGTCGTTCGGCTCGAACTCAACCTGTTCCGGGCCGCCGGAAGCGATCAAGCTCAACGGCGCCGATCCCTGCCCTTGCGGAAACTTGATAGCCATAGGCAATCGCCCGCCGATCACCTCCGTCGGCACAGCAACGCTCAGCGGCGACAGTTCTTCACTCGATGGCCCGGCCGCGAGCAGCTTGGGCGAAGTTCCTTTTTGCCCGGCCAAGGGAAAGGGCGTATTGACCAAGGGAAAATTGCCGATGCGCAGGTGGTAGCGATGGTTGCCGCCGCCTTGGTAGCGGATGTCGCGTAGTTCGATGAAATAATCGCCGGCGGCGGCGACCTGGTAAACAAAGCGAGAGTCGGCGCCGATGCCCGGCTCATCGTCGCTGTAGGCCAACTCGCGGCCGCTGGCATCCAGGAGGCGAATGACCGGATCGAGCGGCGAACCGAGCCGCCGCGCCACCGCCTCAACGCTAATGCGCTGGCCGGACGGCAATGTCAGTTTGTAGAAGTCGTAGTTTTCGCCATCGGCGGCGCCATCGACCGCGGTGGGAAAGGCCACGGCTTGGGCCGTGGCGAGCGTCTTGTTATTTCCGTTGTCGATGGCGCCGGGCAGGTCGTCGGCCATCAACAGTCTGGTGTTGGAAACCCCCTTGGCCGTCGCCAGCCGGAAGGCGTAGATGCCGACCGGAACATCGGCGGCCAGCGTGCAACGATAGACAACCTGGTCGGCCTTGGCGCCGTTACCTTCAATGCCCGGCGTCAGTTCCACTTTGGCGGAGGGGAGATTCGTCCAAAAGGCCGTGGGGCCGGCGAGGTTGCCGCCGAACAAAGTAATGTCGGTGGCCTGACCCACCAGGGCGGCGGCCGGCAGCGGATAATTGACGGCGGGCGGTTGTGCAAACGCCGGACGGCT
>DASVGM010000593.1:0-6510 GCA_036379555.1 Pirellulales bacterium
GTCTTCGGCTTGGGTCGCGTTGCGTTTCAGATGCTCGGCCGAGGCGAACGTCAGCTTCAGCTCTTTCGTGAGCGCTTTGGTAAAATGGTTGCCGCCGATGGGAATATTGCGCTGCCAAACGCGAAAGCCGTTCGTCACCACCAGGTCGGTCGTGTCGGTGCCCAGCGAGATCAAAATGACCGATTCCGGCGGGCTGTCGGCGTCGTATTCATCCGGCGGCGGCAGGTTCTCCATTTGGTCGAAGGCCACGAAGTTGTACAGCGCCAGCGGCGTGAGCTGCACGATATCGACTTCGATGCCCGCCTCGTTGAAGGGCTTGAGGGCGCGAAACACCTGGTCGCGTTTCATGGCGAACAGGCCCACCTCGGTCTCCATCGCGAAACCTTCCACCACCATGCCGCCGATCATGGTCTGAAAGTCCCAAACGACATCCTCCAAGGCGAAGGGAATTTGCTGCCGCGCCTCGTATTTGACAATATCCGGGATCTTCTTCGCTTCGACCGGCGGCAGCTTGATGAACCGCGTCAGGCCGCTTTGCCCACTGACGGAGACCACCACGCGGTCGCCGCGCACGCTGTTGCGCGAGAGAAACTGTTTGAGGGCGTCGCGCACCATCTCGGCCGGATCGACGTCGGGCTGGCTGAGAATTTTGGGATATTCGATGTAATCGAAGATGTCGGCGCTGATCTTGTTCGCATCTTCGTGGGGCCGGCAGCGCAGCGCTTTTAGGGCGCACTGCCCGATGTCAATGCCCCACACGGCGTCAGTTTTCGCCATGGGCGGATGTTCCTTACTCTCAGTCCGTATTGCGGAGCGATTGGAAATCGCAACCGTGATCCTAGCGCCGTTGGCCGGTGAACGGCCGAAGACAGGCAACGCGAGACGGCGCTAAGATCGCCTATAGTCTCTAATGTACCGACAGGCTCACGGATTTGTCAACTACCTGGCCGCTCAGCAAGGGGCTGTTTTCGATCCAGCCGTTTTTGTCGGCGCCGTGGCACAGCGCGGTGGCGGCGAAAAGACGCAAGCTGGTTTCGACACTGTCCAAAATTGCCGCGGCGTCGTCATTGGCCTCGCGTGATTTGTTCAGTGTCAGCCTGGCGATTTGCAGGTGCTTCTCCTCGGCGCTGCGGCTGCCGTCGCCCGCGTCGTGGGCCGCGTGTTCCTTGAACCAGAGGACCGACTGCTCGCCCACGTTCAAGGCGGAATCGCCCGACACGGTCGGATAAATCAACGCCGAAACCGTTCGATAAATGACCGCCTCCATCGCGCACTGACTGGCGAAATGATGCCAGAAGCTGTAGCGCCGGTCGGTCGCCAGCGTGTGCATGTGGTGGTGCAGCGCGTAAACGCTTTCCGCGAAATTGTTCAGGTGGAACTGGCCGGGAGCGAAATCGTCTTCGTCGGCGCGGATGGCCGCGACCACCCCTGCGGTCGCACGGTCAAGCGTTTCGCGCGACAGCGAACTGAGATCGCGTTCAAACTCGCTATAAACCGCCTCGTGGTCGATACCGAAATCTTCCAGCATCCGGCGGAACATGTTGTTGTGTTCCTGCTCTTCCTGCAACTGCACCGCCAGGCCCTTGATCAACCACGACTGGCGCACATGGTCGACCTTCGCCAGGCTGCGAATCAGGGCACCGTTAAACCCCACGACGATGGGGTAAATCGACGCGATGTACTTGAGCCAACGATCGGCGGGCAACGATTGGCTCCGCATGACGCCCGCGAACTCGGCATTGTCCATTCGGGCGGCAATTCTCTCCGTGCGCGCCCAAACGACGTCGCCCAGCAAATCCGTTGTGTTTTTATTTCGCATGTTGTGCGTTTCTCCGTTGCGATGGTTTTAGGAATGATGCCGCGCGCGGCATTGTGCGGACAAAATGATACCGCATCAAGGGCATTGCCACGAGGGCGCATTCTGTCGTTCTACACCCAGGCTGGCTTGGAGGGTTTTCATTGCGCACCACGTTGTCGGGGGTGGCAAGGGTTGACCAAAAGGTCGCGTGCCTTTATTTGCTGTTCCTCAACCCCGGCGCCGAGCGAGCGCATTGAAAGTCGAACGACGCTGACCGACTAAACCATACCGCCAAAACGACCAGCGGCGCTGTTGGGCTGATGCTGGATATTCACGCGCGTCGGTTCTGAGATTAAAATCAATTTGATGTGCAGAAACTGCGTCCGGAGTTGAAGCCGCGAGAAGCGAGGCCGACCGATGAAAGCTAAACCACCACTCAAGCGACGCACGTTCGCCAACGACTGGGAAGAGATCGAGTATGTTTATCAAAAGCTGCTTTACTGGCTTTATACCCGCGAGAATTCGCGTAGGGCGATGCCGTATGCCGATCGGCTGGCGCCGTTGCTGATCGCGGCCGACTCAAATGGCGATTCGATTCTCGGCCAGGAATGCTGGTCGCTGATTCACGAAGCCAAAGGCGATCTCGATAAAGCGATTGAGGTTTTGCGCGAATCAAAGCGGCTTTGTGAGTCTCACGGCATCGTTTTCGATGGCGAAGAGGTTCTTGATGAGTATTCAACCGTCGCGAAAACGCTTATGCTGGCAGAAGTTGTCTGAAGAGAGGTCCCCCCCATAGGCAAAGGAAAAACCATGTCGCGGAGCACCCTGAATTTATTAGCGAGCAATTGGGCGCGGGCGAATGCTCCGATCGTCGAGGCCGACCTCATTACCAGTGTCGAGGGTGCGACTGAGCGGGGAGTGAATTGCACGTTCGCCATTAGCCGCGAGCTGACCAAGGCGAAGACGCCGCGCCTGCTTTCTTTCTTTGCCGGGGAAGTGTTTGTGTTTGAGCTGACCCAGCGTCAAGCCAAAAGCTTCAACGCCGTGCAGGGCGCCATGCAATTCGCCGAGGGAGGCCGGTGTTTGGCGTGTGCGGCCGATGCTCCGCCGCTCATCGACCTCGAAGACCTTTGGTTCGAGCATGCCGACGGTTTGACGAGCGACGAGAGGATTCGCGGCGCCGTGACCTATCAAAAATGCGACGGGTTTGATTTTCCCGGCAGAGTTTGTTTGTCGCTGGAGTATTCCTTGGGCAATCGCTGCCGCACGACCGGCTACTATTACCCGCCGGCGGGCTTGTTGCCGGAAGGCCGATTGGAGTTCAGCTTCGACCCGATCGATTTGCCGCGGCAGCCTCCCAAGGGATTCATCGGCCCGATCGTGGCGCACGTGCGGTTTCTGGGAACGATGAATCCCAAAGTCGCCGAAGGCCGAGTACCGTTGAGCAACACCTGCGCCGCGCTGATTGAGGTGATCTAATTACTGATTCCTGCGCAAGGAAAGTGGAACAGTAATTCACCCTAGTTGGACATCGCCACCTTCGCATGATAGGCGGGCATAAATCAAGCGGACGCGACGATGTCACCTTCAAGGCGCGCCGCACAACGTGCCGGCAAGTCCCAAACTTGCCAAGGTTGTTTTTTACAGGCCTCAAGCGGGTTACGACGACACGCGGCCCGACCTCGGCATTCAGTTCAATCCCGCCGGCGCGCTGATTGAAACCTTTGTTTGGTTTACCGGCGGTTCATCAAGCTCCATCTCCGGCCCCGGCGGCCCGTCAGGCGTCTGGCTTGAGCCGATCCGCCCAGCGGATGACGTCGACTCGTTCCAGGTCGGAGACGTCCACTTCGTCCAGCGTGCGATACGCGCGCCCTTGGCGGCGGTCGAACACGCCGTAAAAACCGCCTAGCGGAACTTCGTTGCGTACCACGTGCAGCGGCGCTCCGACGCTGATCGCCACTTGGGACATGCCGCTGCACAAACCAACATACGCATGACAGGCCGCCAATTGCGGGACACAATCCGCCAACGGACGGTCGTGCCCCAAATCGACCGGCTCAAACTCGCGCTCTCGCAGCCGATCATGGAAGCGGCGCAGTTGGTCTGCCGTCGGCGTGGCCAGGTGGGCCTGCGAGCGGCTGTCAAACTGGTGACACACGACGCGGCTGTAGCTCGGCCGCCAGATTGGGTTCGTGGGAAAGCGATGGCTCTGCAATGCCTCGCCATAGTCAAAATGCGGCTGATCGGCCATCTCGGCGGTTGCGACGACTTTTCCCTCCAACGGCAAAAGCGGCATGAACTCGCGGAGCTTCGCGGTTACGTCATGCCGCACGCCCGCGTACTGCCACCAGCGTGAGATGCCCACCGGTTCGCTCAATTCGAGGGCGATTTCCAGGCAACGATTCAGCGTGCCCCAGGCGTCGCCCAGGGCCGGCGATGTCAATTGGTGAATTCTCATGGCGCCACTTCTCACGATACGCGCCCCATCAGATGGTTGTTATAGCACAGGCCGGGCAGCTTCCATTCTTTCCATCGCCCCGCCGTTTTTTTTTGTCGCGACGGGTGTTGCGGAGCGACGCGCCATGCGAAACAATGCACGCATGGACGACTTGAACGTGTTCTGCATTTCGCTCGACCGGCGAGGCGATCGTTGGCCCGCGCTCGCCGATCGTCTCAAGCAATTCGGCTTGAACGCGGAACGAATCGAGGCGCTGGACGGCCGCGCGCTCGCCGCCGCCCAGGGCCGCGTTTCGTCCGGCCTCTCGCCCGGCGAGCTCGGGTGTCTGGCCAGCCATCGCCGCGCGATCGAAGCGGCCCAGCGCCGCGGACTGTCGCGCGTGCTGGTCTTGGAGGACGACGTTTGTTTCCATCGTCGGTTCGCGGAGCGCCTGGCCGAAGTGGCGGCGTTTCCTGACAATTGGGATCTGCTTTACCTGGGCGCGTCGCAGTACGACCGGCGCGGTGCGAAGTTTGTCAGTCCGCACGCCTACCGCGCGCGAAAGACGCTCGGCACCTTCGCTTACGCCATGCGGCGGCCGCTGTTCGATACGTTTCTCGCGCTTACCGAGCGCCTCGACCTGCCGGCCGACGTGGCGATGACGCGCTTGCAAGACGACCCGGCCAGCAACTGCCTAGTCTGCTACCCGGCGCTGGTCATTGCCGATGTGCGCCAAAGCGACATTCGCCCTCCACGCGATCCGCGGCGGCATTCCGCGCGCGTGGGCTGGCGATTGGACGATTACGAAATGCCGGAACTGGCGGCGGAGGGCGCCGCGACCGCCGCGAGACAGACGCCCACGAACCAGACCGGGCGCCCCTCGGTGCTATTGGCCATCGACAGGCTCGGTTGGGCGTTTCACACCGACGCCAAGGGGCTGGTCAAGCATCTTTCGGATGAGTTCGCGTTTGAGATGACGCGTTACGCGGAGCTTACCGCCGGCCCTGGCGGCGCGCCGCCGCGCAGGCCCATTGAAACCGACCTGCTGGTCGCCTTTTGGTGGCAGAGCCTTTTGGATATGGACACCTCGCGCGCGGGCGCCGTGGCGACAGGGCTGTTTGAAACCTGGTCGTGGGATGTTCTCGGCGCGGAGAGGTTGCAGGCGGCGCTGGATAAGGCCGACGTGCTGCTCGTGGCGAACCAATACATCCTGGACGACCTGCGCAACCATCCGTTCGGGTTTCGGCCGCCCGCCGTGTTTCTTTGCGAGGAAGGCGTCGATTGCGACATCTTCACGCCCCAACCGTTTCCGCAGGAGTTTGCGGTCGGTTGGGCCGGTACGACGGTGAACGCGCGCGGCTACCGCGGCCAGCCCGATGGCAAAGGGCTGGGGGTGATTCAAGAGGCGGCGCGGTTGGCCGATGTGCGGTTGCTGTCGGCCCGGCGCGTCGACGCGGTGCGCGGCCGCGCGACCGAATGGCAGATCGCGCATGACGCGATGGCCGAGCAATATTATCGGCACGTTTCCACGCATTGCGTGGGATCGTATTCGGAGGGCGCGCCGCTGACGGCGGGCGAGGCGCTGGCCTGTGGGCGACCGCTAATCACCACGAACGTGGGCATCGTGCCGCGCTTGGTGCAACATGGCGTGAACGGCCTGATCGTGCCGCGCGACGCCGCGGCCGTGGCCGCCGCCATGCTGGAGATACAGCAAATCGGGCCAGAAAAAATGGCCGCCGCCGCGCGACGTTCGGCCTTGCTCATGGATTGGAGCAGGCAAGCGCCGAAGTGGGCGCACGCCTTTCGCTCGGCGCTGGAATTGGCGCGCCGCCGCACGCATGCCGCGGTGGCGCAGCGGCCGGAATACGCCAGCGGAGAATGGGAAGTGCGCAGGTTCGGAGCCGCCGTGCCAGAGTGAAAACGTAACAGCGGGAATGCGGGGTTGGCTACTGGGGTGGGCAGGGGCCGGTCAAAATGCAAAATGCAAATTGCAAATTGGCGCAAGCAACGTTGGACCGATGACTTCGGACTACAGATGTCCTGAACCCTGAACCCTCCGCTCAACCCCTACCCGCAAATCAACAACCCCATGCCCTCCGCCGAACCGCGTCGCGATGCTTCGGTAACGTCGATGGCATTCTCTCCGTACGTGGCTGACAATTCACCCCAAACGGCCCTCATTGCCTCGTTGATGCGGATGTCATCCAAGATCACCAGTTCCGGCGCTACGAGCGGAACGTAAAGGTCGATACAGCGGCGCGTGGTCTCATAGTCA
>DASVGM010000594.1:0-8041 GCA_036379555.1 Pirellulales bacterium
CGGCCGTTCGGCAGGCCCGGCCTCGGCTTCCGCGGGCTTGCGGTTGCGCGACATCAGCACCAACAGCGCCGGCAACATGATCATCGAAGTGAACATGCAGCAGCTTACGCCCAACGTCAGCACGCGGCCCAGGCTCTGCAGGCCGCGATGGCTGGCGATCATCAAGGAGCCAAAGCCGACGACCGTGGTCAGGCCGTCCACCAGCACCGCCACCGCCGTGGCCGGCGACATGCGGTAAGGTCCGGTCTGTTCGCGATATTCATGCACGAGATGAACGCCATAGTCGACGCCGATGCCCAACATCAACGGCAAGGCGATCATGTTGGCCGGATTGAGCGGAATCTCCAAAATGCCGAGCATGCCGAAGGTTTGCAACACGCCCAGCCCCAGCGGCAACGCCGCCAGCAAAGCGTAACGCAAGCTGCGCAAATCGAGCAGCAGCACCACCAGGATGACCGCCAAGGCGTACAACGCCGCTTGTTCATAGCTCGTCTTCATCTGCAAAGACGCTTCGTAGGCCTGCAAGGGGTTGCCCGTGGCGCGTGGATCGACACTGCGCACCTCTTTGACAAACCGCTCCAGGGCGTCCATGTCCCAGATGTTGCCGCGGCCGTAGATCTTCAACAGGTGGTGGCCGTGATTGCCGACAAACCGCTGCACCAGGCTTTGCGGCAAGTCGGTGAGTTGGGGCGGCTCGGGGTTGGCCATGCTGCGCAGAATGTGCAGCCGGGTGAGCAGGTCGCCCGCCATGGTTTGCTGGAATTGCGAAACCCACTGAAAATAATCGCTCTGCAACAGCTTGCGCAAACGATCGCGGATTTGCTCGACCGCTCGGGCGGCCGCGCGCGTTTCCGGCATGCCTTCCAATAATTGCTGCGTGCGCATCAGCACGCGGCCGATGTACTGCGCTTTTTCCACCGGTATCCGTTGCGGCTGCTCCTCCAGGTCGGCCAACCGCTGTTGAATGCGCGCGATGATCGGTTGCTTGACCTTATGATCGATCGGCAAGAGCGAGACGATTTCTTCCACTCGCTCGACGCTGCCGAGCTTGAGCATCGCTTCTTTTCGAGCGAGCAGATCCTCGCGATTGTCGGCGATGGAAAGCGCGTACCAAACGCTCTGGTTTGACTCGGAGAGGAGTTTTTGCTCCAACTCCACGCTCTCCAAACCTTCGGCCTGCAAGTTGAGCAGGTTGTGGTCGTACCACAGATGCTCAACGCCCAGCGACACCACCAAGGTGAAAAACAGGGTGGAGGCCAAGAGCAACTTGGGCTTGCGCAACAAGGGCGCCACCCAGGCATGCACGTTCAACGGTTCGGGAATGTGCATGCCCAGGCCGCTGCGATCGACCAGCGCGATCACGGCCGGCAAGACCAGCAACTCGGCCACGGCGCAGAGCAAGATGCCGCCGCCCGCGATGGTGCCCAATTCGGCGATGCCCGTGAAATCCGTGAACGACGCGGCGAAGAACGCGATGGCCGTGGTGATGGCGCCGGTGCAGATGCCCGGCCCCACGCTATGCGTCGTTTGCAGCAACGCCTCTTTGCATGACGACACCGTGGCGCGAAGTTGCAAATATCGGGCGACGTAATACACGCCGTAGTCGATGCCGATGCCGATCAATGTGATGGTGAACGACATGCTGAGAATGTTCAGGTGCCCGACGGCGTACGTCAGATAGGCGAACGACCAGGCGATGCCGACCAGCAGCACCAGGTTGGCGAGCAAGGCGTGCCGAATGCCGCCGAATCCCGCCACAAACAGACAGGCCACGCCGACCAGCGACAACATGCTCGACCAATACATCGAAGTTTCGCTGGAACGCATCTCGTCGTTTTCCATTACCGGCAGGCCGGTGAGGCCGATCTTCACGTCCGTGTGATGCGCGTTCACGTCGGCGATCAGCCCGCGCAGAGCATCCACGGACTGCGAATTTCGGGCGAAGCCGTCCGGGTCCTTGGCCAGCCGCAGCAGAACAAACCCCAGCGTGCCGTCCTTGGTGAGCAAGTATTCCGCGTTGAGCTCGCTGAGGGTGGCGAACGATTGCGGCATGGCCGGCCACGGCGATTGGTAATGCCCTTTCTGGGTGAGCGTGGACAGCAGACTTTCGGTCAGTCGTTCGGTTTGGAAGCGGGCCAGCGCCGGATCCATCAGGTCGGGCCGCGCCTGAGCCGCCTCCAGACGCTCGTTGACGCCGGTCAGCAAGCGGCCCAGATTCAACCCAAACCAGTTGCCATCATCGATAATGGGGCTGACGCTGTCGAGGAATTGCTCGATGCCGAGCAGTTCTTCTCGCGAAAGGTAGTGCAACCCTTTCGCGCGGATTTGGCTCAGGTCGACGCCGTGCAAGACGGCGTGAAACAGCCGGTCTTCTCGCGCCAGCACGGCTGAGATTTCATCGAGCACCGGCACCACATGGTCGCGGCTGGCGCCTTCCACCACCACCACGGCGTCGTCTTCGTCGCCAAACTCATTGATGTAGTCAATCCACAGGCGGTTGTAATCGCTCTCTGGATTGAGCAAATCGAGCCGGCTGGTGCGGTAGCTGAGATTCTGCCAGGTGTAAGCTGCGGAGAATACGGTAAGTGCGACGGCCAGGGCGAGTGTGGCAGCCGGAAAACGCAGCGCAATACGCGTGGCAAAATTCAATGGGGCGGCCAACAACGATGGCGGCGGCGCGGCGGGTCGATCAGCGGACATGGGTCTCCTGCCAACAAACGAGGCGGTTTCAAGGCGCGAATACCGCTGTCCCGGTCCATTCCGGGCGGCGGATTCTAGCGGCAGACGCCCGATATGAAAAGAGATAAGTTTGGCCGGGCCATGACACCATCGTACCGCGGTCAAGAGGGCAATGACGTTGCCCAAAGCCCCTCATTTTGCAGAAACCTCTCCACGCGCTCCGCGACCTCCAACCCGCCTCCCCACGAATAAGTCACACCAGAACCTCCGTGTCCGTAATGATGCACGATTCGCGTCCCCGGCTCATGCTCCAGGCGAACGCCTTCGCGCCGGAACGGCCTCAACCCGACTCGCACCGGCTCGGCCGTATCGATCACGGCGCCTCGAAGCGCCGGCAGGAACTCGACGCACCGCCGATACATTTCGCGCACGGGTTCATAATTGTCAAGGTTGATGTCAACGTCCCATTCGTCCGGTTCCGCTAATCCGCCCAGCACCAGCATGTCGTTGCCGCGTGGCACGATGAAGATAAAGCCATGCTCCCTCGTGGAACCGTTGTGCGGGACACAATGCGCTTCCCCAATCCGCGGCATGGCGATCCCGTCGTTGCGGACGCGAATGAGCGCGCCCCGCAGAGGCGTGATCTGATCCGCCGTCAATTCGCGCGCCCCCAGGCCGGCACAGTTGACAATGGCATCCGCCGCATGGCGGCGCAGGAGCGATTCTTCCTGGCCGCCAAGGGAACCGACCACTTTCTCCTCGATCACCCGGCAGCCGGCTCGCAGCACCTCGCTCGACAGCCAACGCAGATACACGTCCGTATCGATCATTGGCGCCAGGTGAGTGTAAGCGTCGCAAAAGCCGAGCTCCGTGTTGACTCCGCGCTCCGCGATCAAGGCGGGGTCGTGACGGAATTCCCGCACTTTGTCCTTGTACTCCGCCAGCTTTCGGTTCAAACGCTCGTCCTCCCCAATGGGCCGTTTGAAGTAAAACGTCACGGGCCGTAGGAATACGCCCGTTTCGGTCTTGCCCGCCAGCTCCACGAATACCCGGTACGAGGTCTCGCTCCAGCCCTTGGCCCGATCCAGCGACACGGCATTCTGGTGCTGCCCACAGACTGCGGGCGGCCATTCCCACAACGCTCCAGCCACCACGGAGGTGATATGCGGCGCAAACTGATCCGCAATGACGATGACACGAAATCCCCTGCGCAAGAGGCACAGCGCGCTTGTCAAACCTGCGACCCCCGCGCCGATGACAAGCACCGACTTTCGAGCATCTTTCTGATTGGTTTGTAAATGCACGATGCTTCGCTCCGCTTTACAGCGTGTCCAGGCATTTTCGCTCATAAAAGGGAGCTGTCGGAAGACAGAAGGGCGGTTACACCACACTCATAATGTGGGTTATTCACTTGCCACAGCAGAGGCATCGCACACTGCGTAGCAGAATTCGTGAGGATTCTGGCCCTAACCTGCTGTCACGACCCGACTTCTCACGAAGTCGGCTACGGGGCCGGCGGCGAACCTTGTTACTTGGAAGCCGCCTTAGGGCGGCAATACGAAAGCGACAGCAAGGCATATCCGGTGACGAGATTCGGATCGCCCTCCATCCAGCGGCTGGCCTCGTTGCTCCAAGAGCCGTCTTTCTGCTGACGGCGAACAAGCTCGGCGGCCAGTTCGCGCCGCCAATTGTGCTTGGCGCCGCTTTCATCGGTCACTTCGTCGGCGCCCAGGGCGTCCAGCGCCTTGGCGAACGTATGATAGTAGTAGTAGAGGCCAGCGTTACCCATGCCGGGGTTGGCGTCCAGCGCGTAGTTTTTGCGAATCCACTCGACGGCCGCCTTCACGCGATTGTCGTCCGGGCCAAGGCCGGCGAAAATCATGCTTTTCAGTCCGGCGTAGGTCATGGAGCCATAGCTGCGCAGGCCGCCATCGACCTTGCCGGCAAAACTTTCGCCGCCGGCGGCCACCGTGTAATAAAACCCGCCGTCGGGGTTCTTAGCGGCAAAGGGCGTGGTATTGTGCTCGCTTTCCAAGTTTTGGCAACGGGAAACGAAGATCAGGGCTTTTTTCATGGCTTCATCGTCGGGGCCGTTGCCGGCCGCTTTCAACGCGTCGATAAAAAAGCTCGTATTGGAAAGGTCGGGCCGCTTTTTGCCGCCGTAACCGGCGCCGCCGTAGTTAAAGCTTGATTCGTCCTGGCCTTCCGCTTCGTCCCATTGCAACCCTTTCACAAACGCCTCGGCCTTCTTGAGCCGATCGTTGTAACGGCCGTCGGCGTTGGCCGCGCTCAGCACGAGCATGGCCACGCAGGTTTCATAGTTTTTGTGCGTGCTGCCGGTTTTATAGATGCCGCCGTCGTCTTGCGCGAACGATTCAATATACGTTAGCGCCTTGGCCACGAGCGGATCGTTGACGGAAAGTCCATTGCGCAGCAGCGCCGTCGCGACCAGCGCGGTTACCGCCGGCCCCGCTTGCCGGCTGAACGAGCCGTCTTCGGCCTGCCCTTTTTGCCGCAGGTATTCAATGCCTTTCAGCACCGCCTTTTGCCGGGCCTGATCGACCTCTTTGGTTGAATCCTCGGCCATTACCGCGGCCGACAAGATGAGCATCGCGGCAAGAACGGAGAAGAATCCGAGCGACGAGTTTTGGCTTTTCAACAGCATGGATACTCCAGGTGATTTTACAGGGCGCAACGGTTAAGGCAGCCCTTTAATTGTAGCTTGTGTTGCGCTTTGGCGGCAGGGGCCTGCGGCCCGCGTGCGATTCAGCACCACGACACTCTTGGAGTGCGGCGATTCATCGCCGCTTTCATTCGTCGCGGAGCGACCTTTTCTCTGATCGCAAGCATCCGTGGCGCATTCCAACCTGCAATCGACATCCGGCGGCCTGATTGCTATTTTAGCAACTATGAACCACAAATACGCTTACGAACGCAGTCGCCGCGGTCGCGCATCGCTGACGCAAGCGGCCCTCTGTCTGGGAGCCGCGCTGGCAATCGCCGCCCTGGCGCCGTTGGCCATGCTCCGCGCCGCCGAGCCTGAATCGGCGAAGACAGAAGCAACAAAGCCCAAGAACGATTCTCCCGCGGCTGATTCGCCGCCAGCCAAACAGCAAGCGAAGGGCGAGGGTGGCGTCGAGGCGCCACTCGAGCAGAACCAGCCAGATGTCAAAGAGCTATGGAATCTCACACTTGAAGCAGCGGTTCAAACCGGATTGGCGAACTCCAAGGTGTTGCGGAATGTGGGCGGCTTGCTGCTTAAGCCCGACGCGCCGAAGCCGGATCAAAAGAAGGTGGCCGCCACGGATGACGCCGAAGGGCCGCGAGAGGATTCAAAATCGGTTCGCGGCGAAAAGGTCCGTTTGATCTTAGCCCAGACTATGGCGAGCGTCGCGCCGGCCGATTTCAAAGCCGCTATCCGAAACACCGTCAGCGACATCGAACGCGCCTATTGGGAACTATATTTCAATTATCGCACGCTCAACGCCGAGCAGGCCGGGTGCGATAGTGCTCTGCAAACGTGGCGAAAGGTTCACACGTTGTTTGAAAGCGGCGCCAAAGGGGGCGAGGCTGAACGAGAGGCCCAGTCCCGCGAACAGTATTTCCTCTTCCGCGCTCGGGTCGAAAACGCGCTGGCTTCGCTCAACACGGCCGAAGGCCAACTGCGGTACATGCTGGGGTTGGGTGCGGCCGATGGCCGCCGGATCAAGCCGGCTGACGAGCCGGCCACGGCGGAGGTCCGTTTCGATTGGGTAGATATCCGTACCCAGGCGCTCAATCGCAATGCTGATTTGCCGCCAGAGCAAGAATTAGAATTACTTAGGGCGCTGGCTGGCGCCGTCCGCGACCTCGACCGCAACTACCAGGTGAGCCGCACGACCTTCAATCGCCGTGTGGCGGCGGCGAAGCAAGTTGAAGCGGTCACTGCGACTTACGAGTCGGGCGCCGCCACGCTCGATATGCTACTCGACGCCCAGCGCCGCTTGTCCGAAGCCGAAATTTCCTACCACCGCGCCTTGGTCGATTACAACTTGTCGATCGTGCAGTTTCATTACCGCAGAGGCTCGCTCTTGGAATACAACGGTATCTTGTTGGCCGAAGGCGTCCAAGGCGACCAGCCTCCGATCGACCCCTTCGCTCCGCGAAAGCCGGTTGATTAGCGCGGCTTCTTTATGTTTCATCGTGAAACGGGCGCCGTGTGTGTCACGGCCATCGTTCATTCGATTTCCAGTCGTCGTCGCGCTTCGGCGAAAAACGCCTCGCGATCGAGTGGCAATGCGTTTCCTTGACCCGCACGGTCTAAGCGTTGTCGCAGCTCGTCTCGGACTGGTTCAGCCAGTTGCTCGAAATCACGTAGCGTTTCCAAGTACAATCCGCCGGCCGGTCTTTCAAACCGTATTGGCGCGGCGCGCGATTCGCAGCAACTGTCACTCCCGCACGCGATACCGCCGCGACTCCTCCTCGCTCAACTCGCGGCCCGCGGTGCGGCGGGCAAGCTCAATTTGCTTTTCCAACTGCAAATCCCAGAGCCGCACCGAGTGGTCGTCGCCAGCCGTCGCCAGAAACCGGGCGTCGGGCGTGAGGGCCATCGCCATGGCTTCGCCGGCCAGTCCCTGTAGCACCAACGGTTCGCCGGTGGGATGCGCGGCCGTTAAATCGCAAACCATCGCCGTGCGATCGAAACTACTCGTCACCAACCAGCGGCCGTCTTTGCTGAAGGCCAGGGCCGTCACCGCGCCATCGTGACCGCCCAACCGCAAGGGTTTTTCCGTTGGCCCGTCGTCGCCCATCTGCCAAAGGCAAACCAGGCTGTCGGCGCCGGCGCTGACCAACCATTTGCCGTCGGGCGAAAAACCCGCCGCCAGCACGTCGCCGCGATGCGCCGACAAGGCCTTTGGCGGCTTTTCGTCGCGTGCCGAAAGCGGCCAGACATGCACCGCCGGGCGATGTCCCGCGGCCAACAGCCAACGGCCATCGGGCGAAACGGCCACCTGGCCGATTTCGCTGTCGTGTCCCCTGTAAACCCGCGCATCCCGCTCCGGGCGATCAGCTTGCAAATCCCAGCGCCGCACCGTCGCGTCTTTGCTGCCGGTAAAAAGCCAACGGCCGTCGCCGCTGCGCGCCAAGGCGACCACTTCGTCGTCGTGGCCGCGCAGAACAAGGGCGTTGGCGCTCGGATCGCGGGCCGATGTGTCCCAAAGCCGCGCGGTGTGGTCGGCGCCGCCGGTGACCAACCGGCGACCATCGGCCGTGACGATCGCCGTCCAGACGGGGCCTTCATGGCCGTGAAGAGCGACGGCTAGGCCGCCCGCCGGGCCGTCTGGCGCCAAAGACGGCTCGGCGAGCCGCCCCACGATGGCGT
>DASVGM010000595.1:0-2971 GCA_036379555.1 Pirellulales bacterium
ACTGTCCTTCTTGTTGGCGGCGATGACCAGTTTGTTCAAGACCGGCTGGCCGCAACGCTGGCGGGCCAGACGCCGAGCGGCATAATCAGGATTATTCACCGGCCCGTCTCAAATCGCACCGTGAAACTCCCTCGGGCAAGCCGAGGGCCTCTTCAACAAACACGTTGGCAAGCCGGAGTCCGGACGTTGCGCAGGCCGGCTACGAGTGCCAACTGTCAACCTTGAAACTCTTGAAAAGCGTGAGCTATCGCTTCCGCTTCGCGGCACGCCAGTGCGAAGTATAATGGGCGGCTCCGTTCAACCGCCACTCCACAACACGCGACTTCGCCATGCCAACAACCGTCACTGATACAAAGTTTGATCTCACCGGCCGTGTGGCCCTGGTCACTGGCGCCGGCACAGGTATTGGCCGCGCGACCGCTGAGTTGCTCGCGCGGGCGGGCGCGGTGGTGGGCGTTCATTTCAACACCAGCCGCGCGGGTGCCGAAACTTTGTTGCAATCCATCCAGGAATTCGGCGGCAATGGCCATCTGCTGCCCGGCGATTTGACGAACGAGACGGCAGCGCAGCGCGTTGTCGACGAACTTGTCGAACGAACGGGCCGTCTCGACGTTGTATTCAACAACGCCGGAGCGCCGCTGGCGCGCATGTCCATTGAAAACTGCCCCACCGAGTTGTGGCGGCAAGTCTTCGACGTCAACGTGCATTCGGCCTTTTACGTGACGAGACGCTCGATTCCGCACTTAAAGCGGCAGGGCGTGGGAAGCATCGTCAACAATCTTTCGCTGTCTGTGCAGACCGGCGGTTCGGGCGGCGCGGGGCCGTATGCCGCCGCCAAGGGCGCTCTGCAAGTGTTCACGCGCACGCTGGCCCGTGAATTGGCCCCCGAAGTGCGCGCCAACGCCATCATGCCCGGAGTCGTTGAGACGCCGCATCACGAGGTTTTTACGTCGGCGGAGAAAATGTCGGACTACCGCCGGCAGACGCCACTGGGCCGCAACTCGCAGGCCGCAGAGATCGCCCAGGCGGTGCTCTTTTTGGCCAGCGATGCCTCGAGCTTCATGACTGGCGGACTGATCGATCTCAACGGCGGACGGTTTTTGCGATAGGAGCCTATCTGAAAACCGCTTGCAGACCCGTAGGGTGGGCATTGCCCACCATGAGTTCACGGTGGGCAATGCCCACCCTACACAGCCGAGGGCTGGTTTTCGGAAAGGCTCTATGCTCCATCTCGCCGACGACAAGACGCCGGCGGGCCAGACGCTCAGCGCGCGGGAGCGTGTTTTAGCCAATACTCCAAGAACGTCAGCTCCATTTCAAGCGCCTCGGGCGTCGGCACGTGCGTGGGTCGAGAGGTCATGGCGACGCGGCCGTCAAAGCCGAGCAGATGGTTTACCGCCAGCAGGTGATTGAGGGCTTGCCAGTTTTGAGGCTTGTCTTCGGTTCCGCCGGAAACCAGCAACGGCCGCGGCGCCATCAGGGCGTGCAGACTGACCAGATCGTCGCCGTCTTCGACCAAACGGCGATACAGCCCGGTGCGCGGATTCTCGGCCGAGGGCACGCCCGGCTTGCGCTGCACGCCCGGCTCATAGCCCAGATACCAGGGTTCCCAATAGTTGACGTTGGAGTTTTGCTCATTGAAGACGATGCCCGGATCTGACCATACGGCGCAAGCGAACTTCTCATAAAGACACGAGGCGAACATTGACCATTTGCCGCCATAGGACAGACCAATGACGCCGATGCGGCCGGCGTCGACCGGCGGCATTTGCGCCAACGCGGTATGGCAGTTGGCGGCGACGTAAGCCAGCGTGGTCAGCGGTTGTCGGGCCTGCTCGACGCCCAGCTTTGTGAGCGATTGGCGCGTATCGCCGCCGAGCTCATTGAGTCCGGCCGGCGTGCCAATGGACAAAGTGACAAACCCGCGCCGCACAAGTTGCAAGCCATAGTCGTGCGTGCCTTGGCCCTGTTTGCCGCGGCCGATGCTGGTGAGCGGTTCATAAAAAGGCACCAGCACCGCGGGAAACGGGCCAGTGCCCGGCGGCGTCAACAGATAACCGTCGGCAAAGATGCCCTTGGCGACTTGCACTCGTACATGCCGCTCAACGAAACCATCGCGTTGGACCGACTCCAGTGTGGTGATTTCGGGCTTCTCCAGCAGTGGCGGCCACGCGCCCAACCGGCTCCGCCATAGCGCCGCGATTTCTTCACGCCGGCGCGGCCAATCTTCAGCCGACTTCACCTCGCCGCCAGCTTCAAATCGCAAGGGCGAATGGTACTTTCCCAGCTTCCCGCGAAATTCGCCTGGCGGCTGGGTGAAGGGTTCGATGCGGCGCCATAGGGCGTCAGGCTGGGCGGCCACCGCCGCTTGGAAAAAAAGCGAGGTAAGAAGAACGAAAGCAACAGCAATAGCGTGAAATCGCATGCGGGA
Source organism: Pirellulales bacterium (assembly GCA_036379555.1). GTDB lineage: Bacteria > Planctomycetota > Planctomycetia > Pirellulales > JAICIG01 > DASSFG01. Next base: position 2,432 of record DASVGM010000595.1, read on the forward strand.
CGCGTCGTAAACCGGGATGAACTTTGATCGCTGGCGTTGAAGCCGGAAGCCATTCTACCGCACGCGGCGTTGCCGACGAACCGCCTAAAAGAAGGTTCCACTGACAAATTCGTGGGTGGTTTTCGCGCCGATGAGCGGGGCGACGCTCGCGTTTTCAAAGGCATGGCCGGGCAAATAAATGATCGGTGAGATGTACGGAAAGGCAAAGAACCCTGGCCCGCCTTGACGGGCCTCACGCCAAGCGAGTCATTTACCCGCCCGGATCCGGCTATCCCTTGTCAGGTTGCTCGCCAGCAGAGCCTGACTCCGTTTCGCCAGACGCCGGTCATTCTACCACGTAGAATTCGCTTCCAATTGCCAACCCATTTATTTGCCCGGCAAATGCCTTAAAAAACGCATCGTGGCCTTGCTATCCAGCCAAAATCCACCCACAAATTCTTCCGAGGAGGCAAAAAGAAAAGGCCACGTAAACCCTGACGTGGCCTTTGTTTTTGCAAGTGCCCCCCCTGGGACTCGAACCCAGAACCCTCTGATTAAGAG
>DASVGM010000596.1:0-5849 GCA_036379555.1 Pirellulales bacterium
CGCTTGCGGACCTGTAGGGTGGGCATTGCCCACCATGAATTCACGGTGGGCAATGCCCACCCCACACAGCCGAGGGCTTGTTATCGGATAGCCTCCAAGCAAGGTGATAACCCGGCTCAATCGTCGGCGTCAAGGTCACTGGTTCAGGAAATCCGCAACGACCGACACGTTTCCTCGTAGGTCGCCTCCAGTTCCAAGGGGACCATAATATCCGGCGAAAGCCAGACGGGCAGATTCGGCAGCGCGCCGCCGATGACCAGGCTCTGTTCCCACGTTTCAAGCCGCCAGCGCCGACCGGTGCGGCGGCGGCCATTGTAATCAGACTCTCACGCACGGATAATCGTTGCTGCTACCGCCAGTCGAGCTATTTCCAATCCCTCGCTCACAAGGAGCCGCGCCGTGCTCATTCCCTGGAATACCGATGCGCCAATCTATCATGCGCCGTGGGCGACGGGCGGGTTCATTCTCGTGAACGTGGCCGTCTTTGGCGCGATGCTCACCAGCGGCGATGCGGATCAAACCTTCGGGCCGTGGATTCTTTCCTACGGAGACGGCTTGCATCCGTTGCAGTGGATCACGTCGAATTTTTTACATGCCGGCGTATTGCACCTCTTGGGCAACATGATTTTTCTCTGGGCCTTTGGCCTGGTGGTGGAAGGCAAGCTGGGATGGTGGCGGTTCATCGCCGTTTATCTGGGGCTGGGCGTTGCGCAATGCGCTTTCGAGCAGTGCTGCATGCTCGGCGCCGAGGAGGGCGGATCGCTCGGCGCTTCGGCGATCATCTACGGCTTGCTGGCCATGGCGATGGTCTGGGCGCCGAAGAATGAAATAAACTGCGTCTTTATTGGCGGCTTCCGCGGGGTGATGAACCTCGACATCTCCATTCTCGTGCTCGCGATGATCTACATCGGCATCGAGATCTTGACCGCCGCCTTGGACCAATTCGGCTGGGGCTCCAGCACGCTGCATCTTTCCGGCGCGGCGCTCGGCTTTGGCCTCGGCACTTGGCTCGTCAAGTCGGGCAAAGTCGATTGCGAAGGTTGGGACTTGTATGCCGTGATGGCGGGTCGCGAGGGACAAAAAACGAAACGGCGGAAAAAGGCGAAAAGCAAGGGCGAACGAACCGCCGAAAACGAGCGGCTCGAAGCGGATCGTCTCAGCGCGCAGATTCAATTTCGCAAACTGCTCGACGAAGGCCACGCCCGCGGCGCCTTTGCGCTGCACATGAAAATGTCGAGCACGCGGAGCGACTGGACGCTCAGCGAGGTGGATTCGCGAGATCTGATCGCCAAGCTGCTTGAGGCGGACCTCTGGAACGAAGCGATCGAGGCGATGGTCGGCCATCTGGCGCGTTTTCCAGAGGCGGTGCGTGTGCGGCTGAAATTGGCGCAGGTCTTGATCGGTCAAGCGCGGCGGCCGGCGCAGGCGCTGCGCGTGCTGGCAAAAATCGCCGATGGCAGTTTGCCGGCTTCCTTGGAGCCGGTTCGCAAGAAGCTGGTCGCCGAGGCTCAAAAGCTGCAACAGCAAACGCCCATGGAACTGGCCGGCGAAGATTGGTGAACCACCGGCAGCGGGGGATCGATTGCCTCATCACGTCAGGGCGTAAAACTCCGCCGATCCCAACAGCCCGGACTCGACTGCTCCGTCGCGGCCCGTTGTCGCCAGCACGTTGGTCCAAGAGGCGAGTCCGGCGGTGTCGGCCGGGCGCAGCAAATAGTCGAAATAATACTGGCGTACCCGGTCAGCTTCCGATTCCGAACTGTTAATGACATTGCCGGCGACGTCGCTTCGCGATTGGCCCGCGACGAGCATCGCGACGATCGCCGTCTGTGCTTGGCTATCGGGCGAGCGGCGCAGTTCGTCCTGATAAAGAGCGTCGACGAAGCCCGCGTTCGTACCCTCGCCGCGCGTCTGGAAGTATTCGTCCGAGCCGTAGAAGCTGGCTTTGATTTGCGACTCGGTCCAGCCGTCGTTGAACTTGGTCAAGTAGTAAGCGATGTCTTGCGCGGAGGCGGCGCGGCCCAACAGGCTCGTATAAAAACCTTGAATGACGTCGGTGCGGTGTTCGGGGCTGTCGATAAAGTCAAGGCTCACCTGCTGCCGCGAAGCGCCGCCGGCCAGCGCCGCGAGCCAGAAGGCACGTCCCGTCGATTCCGCATCGCGATTTAACACGTCATGGTACAGCGTCGTCACAAAGCCGTTGTTGGTGCCCGCCGGCCCGGAACCTGTCCACGGGCCGAGCGCGACGGACGCGGTCGTCTGGTCGAGCAGAGTAATCGTCGTGCTGTTTCCACCCTGATCGTCGTAGGCGAAGGCATAGGCATTGCCGCCGATCATGATCGGCGTACCGCCGATTTGCTGCTGGTGCAGGAACTGCGCGTACTGATTATAAGTCTGGCCGAAGGGATAGAAATTGCTCGCGTTCTGCCAATCGGCGGTGTCGTTGTATTTGGTCGCGACGCCGCGATTGAGCGCCGAGACGATTTGGTTTTCGAGATTGGCCAGAATGCCCGCGGTGGTGGCGTCGTACGTCGTCGTGCTCGAACCTGGCACGAACTGCGCGGCATAATCGGTGAACACGCCTTCATTGCCGAACACCATTTGCCCCGATGTTTCGTTGGGGTTGGAGAGCCACTTGGGCGCCGGCGGCCTGCCGGCGTAATCGACCGACGACAGGGAAGCCGTGGCCGGCGCGTTCGTGGAGAAGAACGGCTCATAGACGTACGCCGCGCCCGTGATACTTGGCCCGGTGATCTTGAGCACGTTGTACGTATGAAAGGCGTTGTCGCTGCCGTAGGCGCTCACCGTCGCGGGCGTGACAGTATACGTGTTTGTGCCGTCGGTCAGAGTGAGGTTGCCGGCGGCTGTTTCAAACAGTTTTTGAACCGTGCTGTCAAACAAGTAGCCCAAAGGGTCGGTGTTGGCGATGGTGACTTTGCCCGGATTCAAAATGCGCAGCGGCAGCCCATCGCTCTGCGAGTCGGCCGGCAGAACCAGTTCGCTGTAAGGATCGCTGCCGGCGGCATGCAGTGCCTGGAACTGGCTGATGATCGCGTCGCGGGCGACCGTCGGCGAATCGGTCACGCCCGAAGTCAATTGCGTCGTGCCGGCGCCGTTGTCGCTGCTGCCGCTCAGGGTCATAGGAACGCCGAACTGATCGACCTGCGTGGTGTCCATCGTCAGCGTGGGCAGGTGTTGCAGGTTGGGCGGGGCCGTGGTGTTGTTGACGCCACTGGCGTCCAGGTTGATCTCGAAGTAATCGTAAATGCCCGGATAATTTGAGGGCGTGGGCGCCGTGATTCCCCATTGGCCGCCACCCTGGTTCTGCGCTCCCAGCGGCGAGGTTGAGCCGGCGAAGACGTAGACGCGCGCCGAATTGATCGGCATGTAGGGGAGGGTGATCGTGGTTGTTCCTCCCGACGCGGTGATTGGAAAGGCCGGCAAGGTGAAGGCGTTACCAGCGTTCGCGCTGGAGACATTCTCGAAGGTGTTGCCGGATTCAAGGGTGTAATAATTGATTTTATCTCCGTCACCGCCTTTGCTCGACCAATACATGGAATAGCTGAGGCCGGCCGCTGAATTGGTCTGGTTGGGTAGGGTGATCTGGAAGGTTTGCGTCGTGGCTTGGAATACGGCGGGGTTTTGCCCTGCGTCGAGTTGTCCGGTGGTATCGCCGGCGCCGACATGGAAGGTGTCTCCCGGAAGCGTGCAGCCGGTGAACGACGTGGCCGTCGTGCCGGTGTATTGCACGGTGGCCACGCCCGTGGTGGTTTGCACGAACAGGCTTCCGGACGAGGCGAAGTCGGCGGTGGAGCCGACATTCAAAACCCCGCCCGGCAGGGCATTCACGGCCGTTGTGGCGCCGTCAAACTGCGTGGCGGCGACCACCGGGGTGATGGCCGTGAGTACGCGGCGCTCTTCGAGTTGCTCGACGTGCGCGGCGATCGTTCGAGATGGGCCGGCACGCCGCGACGATTTCCGCTTTAGAGGCCGTCGCAGTAAGCGAAAGATCGCGGGTTCCGACATGGTTTGTACCCTTCTTTTAAGTGAAACAGTGTGCGACCGGGCCAAGCTCAAAGTCTTGTTCTACTTCTTCGGTCTGGGCGCATTCGCAACTTGATGGACCATAAGAGTTGTTTCTGAAAGGGATTGCGACCGTCGTAACGGCAAGGATGGCGGACTTTACCAACCCTGCCGAGCGATCTGTTGCAGCCGAACCGCCGGGCAGCGTAGAATGTGGTCAAGGTGGTTCTGCTGAAAGGCGTGCGATGAAATCAATCCCTGTCGATGATGTACTGAGAAGCAAGCTGGCGAACTTTGCCGTGCCACTTGCCATTTGTGATGAATCTGGCCGAGTTTTGGCGAGAGTTGTGCCGCAGTCCCATGCCAGCGAGTACGAGCCGGCCGAGCCACAAATTGGTGACGACGAAAGGCGGCGCCGCAGAAACTCAGATCGGTGGTACACTACAGATCAGGTACTCGATCATTTACGGACGTTAGAGCAACGATGATTGTCCGGTGCGATTGCTCGTATGAAGCTCATCAAGGTCGCGGCGGCGGTGCTGAACCAAACGCCGCTCGATTGGGACGGAAACAAGGCCCGCATTCTCACGGCCATCGACGAAGCGCGCGCCGCCGGCGCCACGCTAATTTGCCTGCCTGAGTTGTGCATCACCGGCTACGGCTGCGAAGACGCTTTTCTTTCGCCCGGCTTGCAAGCGATGGCCTTGCGCGTGCTGGGCGAAATCCTGCCCGAGACGCGCGGCATGATCGTTTCGCTCGGTTTGCCGTTGGTCTATCACCACGGCCTGTTCGACGTGGCTTGCCTGGCGGTCGATGGAGAGATTCTCGGCTTCACGGCCAAACGATTCCTGGCTGGCGACGGCATTCATTATGAGCCGCGTTGGTTCAAGCCCTGGCCCGCCGCGCACCGCAGTGAGGTTTCCGTGCTCGGCCGCGATTATCCGATCGGCGACGTTCATTATGATTGCGGCGGGCTGAAAATCGGCTTCGAGATTTGCGAAGACGCCTGGGTGGCCGGCCGGCCCGGCGGCGAATTGGCCCTGCGCGGCGTCGATTGCATCTTGAATCCCAGTGCCAGCCACTTCGCCTTTGGCAAGGCGGAAATTCGCCAGCGTTTTGTCTTGGAAGGCTCGCGGGCCTTTGGCGTCAGTTATGTCTACAGCAATCTGTTGGGCAACGAAGCGGGCCGCGCCATCTACGACGGCGGCGCGCTCATCGCCTCGGGCGGCAAGCTGCTGGCCGCCGGCCCGCGTTTCTCCTTCGCCGACGTGCGGCTGACCACCGCGCTGGTCGATGTCGATGCCACGCGGATGACGCAGTCGCGCAGCGGCAGTTTTCTGCCGAGTGTCGAAAACACGGCCGATTGCGTGCGCGTGAACTTCGATTTTCCCGACCTGATGCCCGAACTTGAGTCCACGACCAGCGCCGATTGGGAGCGCGGCTCTTGGTTGAAAGAAGAGGAATTCGCACGGGCCATCAGCCTGGGGCTGTTCGATTATTTGCGCAAGAGCCGCTCCGGAGGATTCGTGGTTTCGATTTCCGGCGGTGTCGACTCGGCGGCGGTATCGTGCCTGGCGGCGATGGGCCTGGAGTTGGCCGTGGCCGAGTTGGGGCTGGCCGGCGCGCTGGCGAAGCTCGCGCATTGCCTGGCGACGAGCGAAGCTCGCAGCGCCGCCGAACTTGTCAACACTCTGTTGAGTTGCGTCTATCAGCGCACGCGCAACAGTTCGCAAACCACGCGCGACGCGGCCCACGGCGTGGCCGCGGCCCTGGGAGCGAAGTTTTATGAATGGAGCGTGGACGAACTGGTTCAGCAGTATACGGAG
>DASVGM010000597.1:0-5797 GCA_036379555.1 Pirellulales bacterium
GGTTCGTATTTCAGCTTGATAACGCGGGCGGCCAACGGCGCGCGATTGATATGCACGTTGAAGATGGAGAGGAAAATGCCGATTTTCAGGGCTGGCCCGCCGATAAACTCGTCGCTGTCGATGCGCGTGACTTCGGCCACCGTACCGTCGGCCGGCGAAACGACCGCGCCGGCCTCTGGGGGCACGCGTCGCGGTGGATCGCGAAAGAACCAGATAATGGGCAAAAGCACCACGGTAGGAACCAGCGCCGCATACCAGCGCCACCAACCCAGCCCCAAGGCGGCGGCCAGCAACGGGCAGCCCATGAGTTGCAGCTCGGCCAGCCCCCAACGGGCGAACGGCAGCCGCTCGCGCCAGCGAAAAGGATCGTCTTCGCTGTGCCACTCGGCGGTGCAGAGGTTGCGGCAGTATTTGAGATCGCGCGGGTCAAGCAGCGGGTGTGGAGCGCCCGCGGCGCTGCCACGCATTTTGTCGGCCATTTGACGCACGTAACCGCGGCGAAACCGGCTCAACCACCAGCGCCGCCAGCGGCCCCAAGCCAGTTCGATCTGGTAGCAGACGCCCCCGCCCGGCTGCACGCTGACGATGTTCGCGGGCAGCGGTTCCGGCGTGGCCCGCGTTGTGGATTCTTCGACTTGCGACATGCCTTCATCGTATTATGCGATGAGCCGTTGGGAAAGGCGATCGACCGCCGGTTTTTGGTCGAAATTGAGGGGAGGCGTGCCGAAGCTTATTTCGCCTTGGCGGCGCGAGTTGTTGCCGTACCATGCTTGACGGCCTGCGACACGAGAATCCCGGCGCCGATGAAAAGCGATTGAAAGAGCCGCTCCAGAGGCCAAGACCAAAGGCGGCCTGGATCGCGTACCGCCATCCAGGCCCCTTTCCTCATCTTTCTCAACCCGCTAACTCTAGCCAACAGCCACTCCGTTTCACGCTGAACCAAGACAATCTCTTGAGTCGCTTGGCCGCAGGACGCGCGGAGGCCGCGCGCCAGAAAATGGCGATGGATGCTACGCGGCCCTATCGCCGGCTGACCCGAGCGCCGGCCGGCGTCGGTTTGCGGGCGGTCGGGCGAGCGGCGAATTCGATGGTCGCGGCGAGCGCCTCGTCGGCATCGCCCAGACGCTCGGCCAACGCCGATTCAACCGTAAAGGCGAAAACAGCCAATTGGCCGTCGCGATTGGCAATGAGATAATAATGCCATTGGATCGCCAGGTCAGAAACGCGGCCTTCGGCAACCACGCGATAAATGTGCTGGCCAAGCGAATTGGTCGCCTCGGTCGCTGCGAGGAAACGCTCAAAAGTTTTGCCGAGTGAATGCTCCAGGTCGTGTTGAAATTCCGCGAGCGAGGGCTGCTTGCCCGGTTCAACGTCGGCCAGCGACGAAATGTTGCATTGCGCCACCAGTTCGCCGCGATCAAGATAACGAAGTGCCAACAGGTCGCCGGCGTCGGCCATCAGGTGCCAGTCGCGGTTGTGGAAAATGCGGAATTTTTTAGCGGGCGAGTCACATTCCAAGGCCAAGAACTCAGGCCGCGGCTCCAGCGGAAGCTGCGCCAAAGCCGTATCGCTCAGTTCGCCGTCGTCAGCGGTTGGCGCCAGGGCCAATTGCAATTTGGCCACCACATCAAGCCCCGTGTTGACCAGCCCGATGCCCCGGTTCTCTTTTACCAGCAGCCCCAGACCGGTTACCTGGCGCCGATTTAAGTCGAAACGGTACTTCGCCTTGATCTCAATTTCCGTCGAGACGCCGCCAATGGCGCCCAGCAAGCGGCCCGCCAGTTCGATTTTAGCGCGGTTGCCGGCCACTTCCTTAAGCTCACTTTGCACGTCACTTTGGCTTACCGCGTCGAGCCCGAGTAGTTTTGCCAGCAGCGCGTCGTCATGCCGCCACCGTTGGCCGATCTCGACCGGCTGCGACGGCAGCAGCCGATCGAGCAAGAGGCTATTGGCCGGTATGTCGATCAGGTCAAGCTCCTCACGAGTCAGCGGCCCGGCGGGGCTAAACAGCGCCACGCGCTGCTCGGCTTCGTCAGACACCATTAACCGCCGCGATTCGCGCAGCATCGGGCGAACACCCTCCTCGCCGATTTTGATCTCGGCGCGGGCCTGGCGGTAAAGCCGCACGGAGCGGCTTGTCCCCGGTTCGGCATTGCGAACCAAAAGTCGGCGTTCATCGTAATGAATCTGTGCGGATACGCTCAGCTTGAGCGTGCGGTTTTTGCCTTCTTCAACAAGTTTGACGTCACCGCCCACATCGAGCTGCGCTTGCACGCGTACGGTTTTTGGGCTGCCGTCGGGCCGCAGATCGTAGGTGGTTGCCGCCCGAGCGCGGCCTACCATGAAGGAGAATACGATGGCAAAGCGGCAAAACAGCGTGAAATACGACCGCGGCATGGCGAAACCCAGGCAGAATAGATGAAGCGCCCGACAGGCAACCTTCTGGCTAATCGACTTGGCGAAATAGTAGAATTGAATGGAAGTTGGCGGGGGCGTCTCAGAATTAGACACCTGCCGCCCAAACCGATACACTTCTGCCAAATCACCAACTGTCCGTCCGCTCGGAAAAGCACTGCTCCGTGTTCAAAGCCAGCACGCGGGGCCTATCGCGCGACATCCCGTCAGATCGACTCAAACGGTTCGGTTTGGAACGATTCCATTCACCGTGGCACAAATCCGCACAAAAACAGTTTCACCGTAAGTGACTGCATAATAAAGGATTACGTCAACAAAACCGAATCGCAAATGCACATCGGCGCAAGAAGTATCATCCTCAAAGCGAACTTATTCAGGGCAGACGGCATCTGAGTTACAGAAAGGTAATTTGGCTGAGTATGGCCTGAGAGAGAAATTTTTGCCACTTGACTTTTATATGGCCCGGTTTTAGCAGCACAGGTTGAACGTGTAGAAAAGTGTACAACTTTGGCAGGGCGGTTCGGCGCATCGCGTCGGACATCAGGCCGCTGGCAAGGCGGGGGCAAAAGGCGAACTGAACAAGGTAAAACGTAATCGGAAGAAAGGGAACAATCGAGGACAGATCACGACGCGCGGTATGCGGCTCTAAGTAGCAAGGATCGCCGTGAGGCTGAAGCCAGGAGGAAACCATCATGCATCGAGACTACATCAGTTCAAGCCTTCGCGAACTTTGCGATCAGCAGGCGCGCTATGCGCCGCGCGAGAAAAAAGTGGAGCAGGTCAATCGGGCCGAGCGCCTGCTGACCGAGATTGCCCCCGAGCGAACCTATACCTACGAGTATCTGTGCTATCGCATTACCGATTTCAGGCCTGAGTCGCACTTGGCTGCCAAAATGTCGGGCGAGGAGGCCGGCCACGATCTGCGGCTCTTTGTGGAAGACCTTTCAGACGCGGCAAACCTGCCGGCGGATTCCGCCGGCGAAAAAGTTTTAACGGTCGAAGAGTTGAGCCAGCAGTTCAAAGTTTCGATCAAGACCATTTCACGTTGGAGGCAACAGGGCTTGGTGAGCCGCCGGTTCATGTTCGACGGACGCAAGCGTGTGGGGTTTTTGCAAAGCTCAGTCGATCGTTTTGTGAGGAGTAATGAAGTGCGTGTCAACCGCGGTTCTCGTTTCAGCCAGCTTACCGATGAAGAACGGTCGAACATCATCGAGCGCGCCCGGCGTCTGGCCCAGGCGGGCGGTCAGCCGGCCGACGTGACGAAGCGCGTGGCCGAGCGCGCCGGCCGCAGCGCCGAGACCATTCGTTACACCATCAAGGCGTTTGACGCCGAGCATCCCGATCTGGCGGTGTTCCCGGAAAACACCGGCCCGTTGTCGGAAGAAACCAAGCGGCGCATCGACCAACAGTATCGCCGCGGCACTTCCGTCGATGCCTTGGCCAAGGAGTTCGGCCGCACCAAGACCAGCATTTACCGCGTTCTGAACGAGACCCGCGCGGCGCGCATCATGGAGTTGCCGCTCGACTACATCGACAACGAGTTGTTTCGCAAGGCCAAGGCCGAAGGTATCTGTCTGGGCGAGATGCCCGAAGCGCCGGGCGCCGCCAAGAAGGCTCGTTTGCCGAGCGGATTGCCGCCCTACTTGGCGAGCCTGTATGAGGTGAGCTTGCTGACGCGCGAGCAGGAAGTGCATCTCTTCCGCAAATTCAACTACCTGAAACATAAGGCCAGCCAATTGCGGGAGCAGCTTGACCCGGCCCGGGCGAAAAGCGGGCTGATGGATCAAATTGAAGAACTGTACGACGAGGCGGTGGCCACGAAGAACCAGCTTATTCGCGCCAACCTGCGTTTGGTGGTTTCGATTGCCAAGCGGCATGTGGGTCCGATTGATAATTTCTTCGAGTTGGTTAGCGACGGCAACATGTCGCTGATTCGCGCGGTGGAGAAATTCGACTTCGCCCGCGGCAACAAGTTCAGCACCTACGCGAGCTGGGCGATCATGAAGAACTTTGCCCGCACCATTCCCGATGAGTTGCGGCGGCGAGACCGCTTCCGCACCAGCAATGAAGAGATGTTCACTGCCACCGAGGACGAGCGCACCGATCAGTATGAGTTGGAGCACGCGCAGGAGCAGCGCGAGCGACAGATCAGCAAGATTCTGGAACGCCTTGATGATCGCGAGCAGAAGATCATCATGAGTCGCTTCGGGCTGGTGCGCGGCCAAGAGCCGCTGACTTTGAAGGAAGTCGGCGCGGAAATGGGCGTGACCAAAGAGCGCGTGCGTCAAATCGAGGCCCGCGCCCTGAGCAAACTGCGCAAGGCCGCGCAAGAAGAAAAGATCGACGTGCCAGGGCTATAATCGTGGGGCGGGCCGCCGGTCCTAATACTCTTGGGAGTGGTAGGGTTGAGAATAGGCCTCCTGGCCCGTCAAAGGCTTCGGCAACGCCCTGGACGGCCTGGGAAGGCCATCCTCCTTTCACAATCACGCCAGGTTGCTCAGAGCATGTTGGGTGTGGGGTTGTGCTCGACGGCTTCGGCGTCGTCTTCGGTAAGCGGTTCGTGCGAGTGGCTCCAACCCTGGTAGCCGGCCAGCGAACTGCCCTGCTCAAATTTCGAGACGCCTTCATGTTCTGACAGTGTTGCCCAGCGCACGTACGACAACATTTGTTGCTCGCCGTCGAAGGTGGCCACCAACTTCCGCTCCACGCCGCGTTTGGAACCGTAAAGGTAATGCATCGCTTCTTTCTCTCCTCGCTCGCCGAATTCCACAGCCGATTAGCCTACCATAATGTTTCAACGGCGCGCAGTCGCGAAAGGGATGAGGGGGGTAATCGCGAAGTGAGGGTATCGCATTCGCTTGCGCGTACTCCCTCTCCCTTCGGGAGAGGGCTGGGGTGAGGGCGTGCGGCGCCACTAATGCCTTTCCCTAACCCCCAAGTCCCAACCCCTAACCCCTCACGCCAACACGTCTTCCATTCCATACAGCCCGGCGGGCTTGCCGGCTAGAAACTTCGCGGCGGCCAAAGCGCCATGGGCGTAACAGTCGCGATTGGTGGCTTTGACGGTGATTTCAAGCGTTTCTCCCAGCAAGCCGAAAATGATCGTGTGTTCGCCCGGATTATCGCCGCCGCGCACCGCATGATAGCCAATCTCCTCGCGCGGCCGGGCGCCGATGCGGCCTTCGCGGCCATGGCAAGCGGCGGTTTGCCCCATCACCGTGCGAATGATGTCGCCGAACTTGAGCGCGGTGCCGCTCGGCGCGTCTTCTTTATAGCGATGATGCCGCTCGATGATTTCCACGTCGGCGCCTGATGGATGTTCTTTCAAGGCTTGCGCCGCGATGCCCGTGAGCTTCATGGCCAGGTTCACCGCCAGACTCAT